>JALOLM010000275.1 GCA_025455985.1 Candidatus Nanopelagicales bacterium
TGCTGTGGACGCGGTGCTCGTACCGCACGGCTGCGATGCGCTGCAGGGCCTGGGCTCGGTGCTGCTCGATTTCGTGGCCGACCGCCCGCCGGTGCTGACTCTCTACGCACCGCGCACCCGCCGACCTTTGGACCTCGACTACCTCGTCGCGGAGTACCAGCGGCTAGGCCACTCCCTGGTCGAGGCTGGTGGCAGGCAGCCCACGGACGCGGATTGGAACGAGGCCTTCGCCATTGAAGACGCCGCTGACGAGGCCCTGCGCGAACTCTACGAACGCCGGGCGGATCTCCACCTCACCGACCGTGAGTTCTATGCGGCTGTCCGCGCCCGCGAGTTCCTCCTGCCTGAGGACTTCACGGACATGGTGGCCGAGCTGCCGGCCGGGGCTCCGGTGCAACCCGGGCTGCCGATCGTCCTCAGCGGGATCGCCGCGGACCCACCCGATCTGCTCGATGTCCTCAACGACGCCGGCGCCCACGTGCGCGCAGATGACCTGAGTACGGGCACCCGCAGGATTCTGCCGGCAGTCGACGAAGCCGATCCCTGGCGACGACTCGCAAGCGCGTACCTCGCCGGTCCGGCCGATCCGACCCGCGCGGACCCGCTGGCTGACCGGGTGCGGCGCTTGCGCGATCTCGTGGACCGCACTGGAGCACTCGGGGTCCTGGCCGTCGCCCCACCGTTCTGCGAGCCGGAACAGTTCTACCTCCCAGCGCTGCGCAAGGGCTTGGACGTCCCGCTGCTGTACATCGAGCACGAGGGCGGCAGTGAGGTCGACGGCCAACTCGTGGGACGCATTGAAGCGTTCGTGGAGACGTTGGAGGTGGCCCGATGAAGACCCCGCTGCCCATGCCACGCATCCGGTCGGCATTGGCCTACGACGTGGTCGGGCGCAACGTACTGCGAGTGCAACGCCGTCGCGACGAACGGGCCATGGCCCGCCACGTCCCCGGGCCCGACTCGCCGATGAACCCTCCGCCGCGAAGCCTCGCCCACGTCAAGGAGTTGATGAGCGCCAACTATTTGAAGGCCCGTTATGCCCCGGGGGTCCACAAGGTCGCGTGGGTCACCTCGGGTGCGCCCGTGGAGGTCCTGCAGGCACTGGGCTTTGTGCTCATCTACCCGGAGAACCACGCTGCGCTATGCGGGGCGCGCAAGATGGGTGCCGAGTTGTGCCAGGCCGCCGAAGACGAGGGCTACAGCAAGGATCTGTGCTCGTACGTGCGCACGGACCTCGGGTCCATCACCACCGGCAAGACCCCCGTCGGCAAGCTCCCGCCACCGGACCTGCTGGTGTGCTGCACCAACATCTGCCAGACGGTCAAGTACTGGTACGAGATCCTGGCCGACCACTTCGACGTGCCATTGGTCGTCGTCGACACCCCCTTCCTCTACGACCACGCCCACGACCATCAGGTCGACTACGTGCGCAGGCAGTTGGAGGAGGAACTCGTACCGGCCGCTGAGCGAGTGGCCGGGCACCTGCTCACGGACAAGGCGCTGCGTGCCACCACCGTGCAGGCCCAAGAGGCGTCGCGCTTGTGGTGCGAGATCCTGGATCGCAGTCAGCACCGGCCGGCACCGATGACCGCGTTCGACGGCTTCCTGCTGATGGGGCCGATCGTGGCGATGCGCGGCCAGCCGGAGACCACCGCCTATTACCGCAAGGTGCTCGCGGAGCTCGATGAACGCATCGGGGCCGGAGTGGGGGCGATCAAGGATGAGCGCCACCGCGTGCTGTGGGACAACCTGCCGGTCTGGTACCGGATCAGCCGGCTGTCCAAATCGCTGGCGACACTCGGCGTCAACGTGGTGGCGTCGAACTACACGTACGCCTGGGCCGAACTGGCGGACATGTTCGATCCCGCCGACCCGATGGTCTCAGCGGCGCGCACGTACTTGCACCCCATCCTCAACCAGTCGACCGGGCACAAGCTGGCGAGCATGCGCCGGATGATCGACGACTTCGACCTCGACGGCGTGATCCTGCATTCCGACCGCTCCTGCAAGCCGTATTCACTGGGACAGATCGACGAACGCGATCGCATCGTCGGAGAGGCCGGAGTACCCGCGATGTTGCTGGAAGCCGACCACAACGACGCCCGGGTGTGGACCGATGAGCAGACGGCTGGGCGCATCGAGGCGTTCGTGGAGATGATGGAGGCCGCCTCGTGACCGACCTGACGGTCGAGCGCCAGTCGCCCGTGGTGGCGCTGGGGATCGACGCCGGCTCGACGACGTGCAAAGCGGTCGCCGTGGACGATCGAGGCGCGATCGTCGCCTGGTCCTTGGCGGAGATGTCACCACGGGTGGAGGACCAGACCCGGGCAACGCTGGTGGCCCTTCGCGACACGTGCGGCATGGACCCGCAGGTCCCAGTGTTCGCCACCGGCTACGGGCGCAAACTCGTCCCCGACGCCGACCGGGCCATCACCGAGATCACCTGCCACGCGCGTGGGGTGTTCGCCGACACCGGCACCGCGGGGACGTTGGTGGACATCGGCGGGCAGGACAGCAAGGTGATCCGGATCGGTGCCAATGGCGCGCCCATCGACTTCGCCATGAACGACAAATGCGCGGCGGGCACGGGCAGGTTCCTGGAACACACTGCCGCCCGCCTGGGGGTCGAGCTCGACGACCTGGGCCCCACCGCGCTGGGTGCGACTGACGCCGTCAAGATCACGTCCACCTGCACGGTCTTCGCCGAGTCGGAGATCATCTCGCTGGTCGCGCACGGTGAACCCGTGGACCGCATCCTGCTCGGCCTGCACGCCGGTTTGGTCTCGCGGATCCTGGCGATGGTCCGCGGCGTTGGGTTGGTGCCTCCGCTCATGCTGTCCGGTGGTGTCGCGCGCAACTGCGCCATCGTCGACCTGCTGGCCGAGCAGAGCGGACAGCAGGTGCATCTGCCCTCCCGGCCGCAACTGATGGGCGCCTACGGAGCGGCGCTCTTGGCGGCCGAGCAGGCATCGATCGATCCGGCCGCGCCGGGCGTGCGTCAGGTTCGCTCGACCCAGTGCGTCGAGTGCGAAACCCCGACCGGCCGGCGCGGGTTGCTGGGAGCGTTCCGCCGGCGCTGAGGACCCTGCCTACCCGACCTTGAGCGTGGCGACAACCCCACCGTGATCGGCCTCGTACAACGGCACCGGCGACTGCCGGAATGGCGTCACGTTGGTGGTGACACTGCCCTTGGCCTTGACGTTCCCGTGGCGCAGAACCAGATCGATGCGCGTGGTGTTCTCGTTCTCGGGATTGGACAGGTCCGCGTTCTGGCAGCAGCTGAGACCCTCGCCGTCCTTCTTGCGGTTCCACGTGTCCTTGAAGTAGGACTTCGTGAGGATCTTGTAGCTCTGCGGCGAGTACTGCCCGTAGGCGTCGGTGTTGAAGTCACCGGTCGCGACCGTGGTCCCGGCGCCCTTCTTGACGATCTTCACGAACTGCTTGGCCTGCTTCTCCTGGATGTCCTCAGACTCCCCGCCCACCTCCAAGTGGGTGTTCGCGAAGCGGAACTTGGCCCCCTTGTAGGTCATGTCCGCGTAGACGTAGCCGCGCGCGAACGAGATCACCAGACCGGCGACCGGGAAGGTCTGTTGTGTCTTGTAGAGCCCGGACGTCACGGACTTCTTGCTGTACGTCAAACCCTTCGTCTTGGTGTTGACGAGGATCACGTCGCGGTCCTTCATCTGGATGCTGCACGGCCACGTCGTCGGCAGCGTCCCGCCCGGCTGGCCGCACGCAGCACCCGGGTCGATGTAGGGGAACGGACCGAGGGAGGCATTGTCGGAGATGCCGACGACCTTGTAGGACAGCCCTTCGGCCTTCAACGCCTT
>JALOLM010000276.1 GCA_025455985.1 Candidatus Nanopelagicales bacterium
CCGTCGGGCACCACGGAGACGTGTCCGCCGCTGCGCAGCACCTTCTCGATGAGGTCATCCACTGCGTCGTCGATGACCTCGGGGTGCTCGTCGTCGTCGACCGGCTCGACGTAGCGGCCGTCGGCCACCAGGCGGGCGGGCATCGCAAAGTGCCGTTCGACGACAAGTAGCTCAGGCTTCTCGGTCGAGGCTGCGTGCCAGCAGCCGAGCAGGCCGGTGACCGCTCGCTTCCCGCGCAGCCGGGCGTTGAGGGTGTCGTTCGCCGCGGCCGCCAGATCGTCAACGTGGTCACGCATCACTGATCGTCCGATGTCCTCGAGTTCGGTCATGTGCGGCCGTGAGTGGATGCCGCGGGCGATACCGGCGACCTTGGTCCCGTTACGCGTCACCTTCAAGAACTCCCCGACGACGCGGTCGCCGCCGACAATCACGATGGGCAGATTGGCTTCTGCGAGGTGACGGGTCAGCCCGGCGTCCACGCTGCGCAGGAACAACCGCAGGCGTTCCAGGTCGCGACCGGCGCGAACACGGCCTTCACGCAGCGCGGGGAAGTCCGGGGACAGGATCGGCTCGAGGTACTTCTGATTGTGGCGGTAGAGATTTGCGCCGCGGTGGTCCATGTGCAGCAGGAGGAACGGCGGATTGGCCTGGATCGCGCTCACGATGTCCCGGGTGGCGAACGTGGGGTCGATGACAACCCGGTCCTCCACGAAGACCGGCAGTTGGTAGACGCGCATAGTCGCGTCGCTGACGAAGATCGCCAGCGCCTCGTCGGCGGGTCCGCGGCTGGCTTTCGCAACCGCTGCCTGCAAGCGGGCGCGGAGAACTTGGGCGTGGTCCTGGTCGGGTTCGAGTTCCAGGCGGCGTTCCACGTCGCGGGCGTTGGCGATCAACCGCAGGCGATCGACCTCACTCAGGCGCTGTCCCGGCGTGGTCGACACGAGGATCGAGATGCACAGTCCGTGCACCCGCATCAGGCCTTCGAGGTCATGTTGATCGGGGCGGGAAAGCATCGGCCGGGGTGGGTTGAGAAGTGCGTTCACGTACTGACTCCTGGTCTGTTCCAGAGGTCTCTCCCAGCCCGTAGGCCCTCACCGACCGGGTGGCCGCGGCGGCCACCGTCCTGACGATCGGCGAGTGTTGGGGTACTCCCCTCGCGTGGTCACCACTATGCCTGCTCGTTTCAAAGAATGCAAGTGAATTCAGGTATTCATGTGCATAGAAATACTCTGGACACATGACCAGTCGCATTCTCTTCCCAGCAAACCGCACCCTCGATCACGAGCCGTTGTCAGACGGTGCCGTGACCACCGGTGTCTGGCAGGCGCCGGTCGAGGCCCTCGAGTGTGGCCTCTGGGAGCATTCGGAAGGCGTTTCCACCGACATCGAGGCGCACGAGGTCTTTGTTGTGCTCTCAGGGTCGGCCCGGATCGAGGTCGAAGGTCAGGACGACCTCGTGGTCGGACCCGGCGACGTGGTCGAACTGCAGGCCGGAGCGCGCACCGTCTGGCACGTCACCGAACCGCTGCGCAAGTTCTGGGTGCTGGTTCCCGGTTGAGTCAGCCAACGGTGGCGCAGACCGCCGTCACCTTGAGGTCGAGGGAGTTGTCGAACTGTGAGGAGTTGTTGAACAACTGCACCGACCATCCGGTGGCCTGCGCGTTGGGCTGACTCGCGCTGACCAGGATCTGGCGCTGCGCACCGTTCTCCATCGGATCCGTGCCGAGGTCGAAGCCACCGGAGATCGCGGTCTTACCGGCTGGGCACGTGACCGTCTTCACGTCGCTGAGGCCGCGCTGGCCGCCACTGTTCACCACGAAGACGTTGGCGAACGTCTGGGAGACGACCTCGACTCCGGCGAGTCCTGGTGCTCCCGGTGCACCTGGAGCTCCCTGTGGGCCTTGCGGTCCGGCCGGGCCCTCAACGGAGCCGCTGAAGTCCGACGGCGACAACGAGCCGTCCTTGATCTTCTTGCCGGTGATCGTCTCGTCCTTGATCTTCTTGTTCGTGATTGTCGCGTTCTTGATGTCCTTGGCCGTGATGCTGCCGTCCTTGATGTCCTTGCCTGTGATCATCTTCGCTGCCGTCGCGACACCGGCTGATCCGGCGAAGGCGATCACGGCGACGATCGCGATCGGAGCGATGTGGCTGGGTCGAGGTTTGCTGGTCATGGGGATTCCTTCCGCCCGTGGTGCGTCGAGCGTAGGGGGCTCAAACGAGAACGCGGAATCCGCCGTTCGTGCCCCGTCAGTCTGCGCCCAACGCGCGCATCCGCGCGGCGATGAGTGCCCTGGCTCGTGGCAGGAAGGCTTGCGAGTCACCACCAACGTGCGGCGTCACCAGCACACCCGGGCAGGTCCACAGCGGATGGTCCGGCGGCAGCGGCTCTGGGTCCGTCACGTCCAGGGCTGCCCGCAGTCGCCCTGCGGTGGTCTGGAGAACCAGGGCCTCGGTGTCTACCAGCGTCCCGCGCCCGACGTTGACCAGCAGCGCGCCGTCGCGCATCGCCGCTAACCGTTCCGCCGACATGAAGGCCGGACCGGGTTGCCCCGGCAGTGCCAGCACCACGATGTCGAAGGTCGGCAAGTGCACGTCGAACTGTGACACGGGTAGGCAATCGCGCCCACTGCGCGAGAACGCGGTCAGCTTGACCTCGAGCTTGACCTCGAAGGGTTCCAAGCGGGCGGCGATCGCCCGTCCGACTCCTCCGAACCCCACCAGTCCGACTGCGCTGTCAGCCAGCGATGGCCGGCGGGTGTGGGCCCACCGTCCGGGCGTCATGTCGCGCGCGGCGGTGTCGATGCCACGCTGTGCGGCGATCATCAGGCCCACCGCCAGCTCCGCCGTGCTCGTGTCATGCAGGCCGACGGCCCGCTCCACGGGCACCGGCGGCAGGTGCGGGACCAGACCGTCCACACCGGCCATCAGTGAGACCACCCTGGTCAACTTCGGCATCCGCCAGGCGATCCACAGATCGGCCGGTTCGGGCATGTAGGGGGCGACGAACACCTCAACCCGGTCGAGGTCGTGCTGCGGGGGTTCGGGTTCACCCTGGTCCCACCACAGGTACTCCACGCCGGGCAGCGCGGGCGGTGCCAGCCACCGTGGCATCAGCACGACCGTCATCGGCCGACCCTGCTTGCCTGGATCCGGCTGCGGTGGCTCTGCGCCTCGTATACAGCCACCACCAGCCAGATCTGCCCCACTGCTATCCAGGTGCGCTGCGCCAGGCCTTCTGGGAACAGCAGCAGCCCGCTGAACGTCAAGGCGAACACCACGGAGGCGACGATGCCCGGCACACCGACCAGGCTGTGGTGGCCCTTGGTGATCGCAACGATGCCGAGCGTGATCATGGCGGCCATGGTGACGACCGCGTAAGTGATCACGCCGATGTTGTGGACTGTTTCGGCCGGTGTGTTGTCGACGACGTAGGGGCAGAAGCGGGCGCGCTCGGGACACGGCACGCGGAAGAAGGCCACGAAGACGAGCGCGAGGCCGGCGACCAGAAGCAGCACCGCGACGGCCCGGTTCACAGGCCAGAAGGTGTAGGCGGCCACCCACTGGGCTGCGGCCGTGAGCAGGATCGCCAAGACCGTCACCCAGATGAGTTTGCTGCCATCGGCGGCGAGCAGGCTGACGTGATCGCGGTAGTGCTTGTAGCCGGGGTTGGCCACCCCTGTCACGAAGATCAGCGCCCAGAACCCGGCGAACAGGATCGGCACCGGTTTCACAGGTCCAGCCTGCCAGGCTCGGGGGCGCGGGCGTCAAGGCAGCGATCCTTACCCGGTTCTCACCCTGCTCACGCCTGACGCCGAATTCCGGACCTCACCATGTGGCCATGGACCAGATTCTGCACAGCGGGTCGCGATGGGAGCCTGGCGCGGGACACGTGCCAGTTCCCGCGCGCACTCGCCCAGCCTCAGCGACAAGCCGGAGTCCGCATGCCGCTGTGATCGCGGCGATCCTCGTTGCCGCCGGGCTGCTCGGTGCTGCGGCCGGCACGACGCTGGCCCGCGACCCCGCCGGGTTCAGCATTGAGGAGCGAGGCGACGACCGATGACTGTGCTGGAAGCGCCACGCGTTCATCACGCGGACGTCGACACGTCAAAGGCACGCACCGATGCCAGGGTTCGCGCGGCGTCGGCGGTGTTTCTGTGGGCCTCGCTGCTGCTGGTCACGTACTGGTGGGTCGCCGACGGCGGCATTCAGGACCTCACATCCTGGGAGTCCGGGCTGAATTCCTTGGGCCGCATCGCCGGGTTGTGGGCCAGCGATCTGCTACTGGTGCAGGTGTTACTCATCGCGCGCATCCCGGTGTTCGAGCGGGCCTTCGGGCAGGACCGGATGGTCAGCTTGCACAGGCTCGTCGGTCTTACCTCGTTCAACCTGATGGTCGTGCACATCGTCGCCAACACGTGGGGTTACGCGGGCGGCAGCCTGGCTGCGATTCCGTCGACGTTCTGGAATCTCACCACCACGTTCCCGGGTATGTTGCTGGCCTTGGCCGGTACCGCCTGTCTGGTCATGGTCGTCGTGACCAGTGTCAAGATCGCTCGTCGTCGACTGCGGTACGAGTCGTGGCATCTGCTGCACCTGTATGCCTACCTCGGGGTGGGTCTGGCGCTGCCACATCAGCTATGGACGGGGCAGCAGTTCATCGACTCGCCTGTGGCGACGCTGTACTGGTGGACGTTCTGGGCGGTGGCAGCCGGTGCAATCCTCGTGTTCCGCGTCGGCTTGCCACTGTGGCGCAGCGCCCGCCATCGCCTGCAGGTGACCTCTGTCGTACCAGAGGGCGACGGGGTCATGTCGGTGTACGTGACGGGTCGGCACATGGATGAGTTGAAGGCGCAGGCCGGGCAGTTCTTCACCTGGCGGTTCTTGGGGCGCAGTGGCTGGACCCGGGGCAACCCCTACTCGCTGTCGGCGGCCCCGGATGGCCGGAGCCTGCGGATCAGCGTCAAGGCGCTCGGGGACAACAGCGCGCGTACCAGTGCGATCCGGCCCGGGACGCGAGTGTTTGTTGAGGGTCCCTACGGCAGGCTGTCGCCGCGCGCCCGGACCAAGCAGAAGGTCGTCCTGATTGGCGCCGGAGTCGGCATCGCGCCTTTGCGGGCGCTGGCCGAAGGCCTTGACTATGCCCCCGGCGAGGCGACCGTCCTCTACCGCTTCACCGACTCGGCGTTGTTCACGCGTGAGTTCGCCGTCCTGGCCCAAGAGCGCGGGTTGCAGGTCGTGCCGTTGCCGGGTTCGCGGCGCAGCCCGGACTCGTGGCTCGGCGCCGGCGCCGAGGGGCTGGACGACAGCAGCGCCTTGCGGCGGTGGGTCCCAGATATAGGCGCCAGGGACGTGTTCATATGCGGTCCCTTCGCCTGGAGTGAATCCGTGCGGCTCGCGGTCGAAGCCGCTGGCGTTCCAGCAGCCCAGATCCACATCGAGAACTTCGGATGGTGACCCCATGAAACGCATCATCTTCGCCCTGCTCACCACCGTCACGATCGTCGTGCTGCTGTTCGGCTACAACACCTCGACCATGGGGGTGATGGTTGGCCAGGACACCGTCATCTCGGGCAGCGCGGCGACACCGCAGGCGCAGCAGGCAGTTACTGTGACCGGTCCGTCCGTGGCGACCGAGTGGGGACCGGTCCAGGTTGAGATCACCGTGACGGGTTCGGAAGTGAGCGACGTCCAGGTGCTGCAGTACCCCAATAGCAACCCCAAGGACCAGCAGATCAACGCGTACGCCCTGCCGATCCTGGTCGACGAGACGCTGCAGGCCCAGGACGCGAACATCTCGATGGTGAGCGGGGCGACTGTCACCAGCGTTGGGTATCTGCAGTCGCTGCAGGCCGCACTGGACGAGGCGGGACTGTGAAGGTCGCGCGTCACGTCGAACACGTCATGGGGATGCCCATCAGCGTGGCACTGCGCGGTCGGCACGCGGACGACGAGTTGGGGCGCCGGGCTTGGGCCGAGGTCATGGAGAGTTTGCGCTGGTCCGACCGGGTGTTCAGCACCTATAGGGACGACTCGTTTGTCTCGCGCGTGGGGCGCGGTGAGGTCGATGTGAGCGACGGCCCGCCGGAGGTCGCCGAGGTTCTCGCTATTGGGCGAGCGGCGGAAGTGGCCTCGGACGGGGCTTTCTCAATCTGGCGGCCGGGTTTAGATCCCTCGGGCGTGGTCAAGGGCTGGGCCGTCCAGCGGGCGGCCTTGCATCTGCGAGGTTTGCCGGAGACTGACTTCTGTCTGTCTGCCGGCGGGGACATGGTCTGCCTTGCGCATGTAGGACCGGCGTGGAACATCGGCATCGAGCACCCGCTGGCTCCTGACCGGTTGGTCGCCACGGTTCCCGTGCGCGACGGGGCGGTGGCCACCAGTGGGACGGCACACCGTGG
>JALOLM010000277.1 GCA_025455985.1 Candidatus Nanopelagicales bacterium
GGCGGCGAAGAACGACTCGCGGTACGTCCCCCGGTACCGATCCCGACACAGCGGCCACATGCGAGTTGATGGCCACGGCGGACTCGACAAGTTGGGTGAGGATCCGTTCGACGGCGTGCCGTGCCATCCGGTCGGAGCGCAGCCGCGAAGCATCGACGTCACCGATCGACTTGAGATCGCCGAGCAGGTCGTTCATGACCCCCAGTCGCACGACGAGGGTGTCCCGGTCAAGGGTCATCGCGCGAGTTCCTCGAGGGCGAGGCGGCGCAGCCAGTCGGTGTCCATGCGCTCCATGGTCGCGGCTATGGCGGCCCGCGCGTGCACGGACTTCCGAGCTTCGTACAGGACCTCTGCACCGACGAGCGCACGTTCCCGGATGACCGGGCCGGCGCCGTTCAGGACCACCAGATCGATCCCCTCGTATCCGGTCAGCGCCACGAGGCCGTCCCGCAGACCGAGAACATCGCGCTCGGCCGTGTAGTTGAACAGGACGCCCACATCCAGGTCGTGGGGTTCAGCCGCCGGGCGCAGGATGCTTCCGAAAGCCGTGAGGAGGATGACGGCGTGCTCGTCGCACAAGACCCTCAGCCGCGAGGGGTCGTCGCGCAGCCGCTGCAGTGCGCTGCCGGGGGTGGACACGGGACAACTGTACGCCGGAAGCGTGCCCCGACATCGGCGTCGATCATCCCGTGGCTACGACTCTGAAACGGGCCGCACGGGCGTGGGCCTGACGAATCGGCGGGCGACACCGGCTGGATCCACGTCCACGAGTAGGGGTCTGCAGGCACTCCCCTTCACCAGGGTCGACCGCGGCCGGCTCCTGCGTAATGGATGACGTTCGTGCAGTTGGTTCACGTTCACCGCGCGACGAGCATCATCCAACTGCACGACCTCCATCGAACTGCAGGAACGTCATCCAACGGCCGCCCGTCACCGCCGATAGGCACGCCCACGCACCACCGGAGCCGTTGGCCTGTGCGAGCAGGCAATGTCACAGACCGAAGCCGGCCAGCGCCCTGTCCCGGCGCTGGATGATGTGTGCGCGGTGAGTCGACAGCAGCAGGTCGGAGGCGCCGAGACCCCGTTCCCCGAAACGCCGTGCGTTCAGATCCACCCCGATCGCCACCAGCATCGGCTCGGCCCGCTCGGAGACGCCGCTCTTGAGCCCGAACCACTCCTGGATGTACTTGGCCGACAACAGGTTGTTGGCCTGGGAGATCACCACCGCGACCGCTGCGGCACCCCGCACGGCCGAGGCCCGGCGCCGGAAGACTTCAGGGCCGCCTGCGGCCGCGCGGCTGAGGAACCGCCGCATGGCGGTCCGGTACTCGACGTTCCCGAGGGTGTCGGCGAAGCGGTCACAAGCGTCGAGCATCTCCTGCACGACGGGGTGGATGTCCTCGGGGATGCCGGCCCATTCGAACGGTTCGTCCGGCAGCGGCGCTTCGTCGAGCGCCATCAGGCGCATCCGACCGCCGACTTCCGCGTCGAGCCCGGACAGGACGATCTCTTCCAGGGTCATGTCGGCCAGGTCGCTGCGCGCATCCAGGGTGGCGGACAGCAGTGCCTCGGCACCCTGTTCACGTTCGGAGCGGATCAGCCGCTGGTACTCAGGCTCGTGGTGGTCGATCGCTGCCAGCGTGTCTGCGGTCAGAGCGGCGCGGATGCCCAGCCGGTCGTGGCAGTACCGCACGTACGCGCGCAACACGTCGGGCATCTTCGCCAGATACGGCGTGGGTGCGACGATCTTGCGGGGGAACCAGTCCTCCAGCAGCATCTCCACCCGAACGTTGCTCCAGCGGTAGGGATCACCGCCGGTGTACGAGCTGGCGAACCACAGGATGCTGTCCAGCAGGCTACGCTCGTCCTCGCGGTCGAGCGGCCGGCCGAACGGCGAGGCGAAGAAGTCGTCGGCGATCGCGGCGATCTGTTCGTCGGACCATTCCACGGAACCGGCCACCTGTCCGCCCTCCGGGAGGTGACGCAGCATCCACTCCACCAGGGGACGGCACATCGGCCAACTCTCGGACTCGATCGGGGGCCAGAACATCGCTGCGGTCGCGATCGCCTGCTCCACCTCGGCTCTGCCGTCGGCAGGGTCGGTGGGTGTCAGCAACTGGTCGGGGTCGTCCAGCAGGCTGCCGAGTTTGATGACCAGATCATCAAGGGACTCCGGCACCACGAAGGCGTCCTTGACCACGGTACCCATATTCGTGTCGATGTAGACCAGGGCCGAGAGTTGATGTCCCGTCGGAAGCGTCACTCCGAAGAGGTAGTCGTCGCCGTCCTTGAGGACGTGCGTGAGCAGGAACACGCGAGGTTCTGCCGCTGCATCCTCGAGGCCTTGCAGCCACATGGGCATCGGGTGGCGCCGGTTCGCCAGTTCACGGGTGATGCGTGCCTTTGTCAGCTCGTCTCCGACCAGCGACCGCATGACTGTCAGCACGGCGGTGGTCTCGGCGTAGGGGGTTCCGATGAACGATTCCAGCAGCTGCTCGCGGGTGGTGGCGGGCTCGTTTCGGGAGAAAGGATCGCGGTTGCGAGGGTCGGTCGCCTCGAGCAGTCCGCTGACCAAGGAGAGCAGATCCATGGGCTCGTCGGACCGGATCGCGCGCCGTACAGCCTGGATGAGGTCCAGATCCTCGTAGTCTTGCTGCTGTTCGGGAGGGCTGGGCCTGGCATGGACCGGACGCCGCTGCGGCTTCCGGCCGCGACGCCTCCTCGACATAGTGAAACCCTATGCGCCGCGGCGGGTCGGCGGACAGGTGCTTGCGCACGTCAGAAGACCGTCACCCAGGGGATGTCGCTTGCTGTTGGATGGCGTTCGTGCAGTTGGTTGACGTTCACCGTGCGATGAGCATCAACCAACTGCATGAGCCCGATCAAACTGCAGGAACGCCATCCAACGGCGACGTCCCAAGGTGAGAGCAGACGAGCGAAGAGCATCAGCCCCCATCCAGCCGTCCAGGCTCGGGACGGTGGGAGGCATAGGCGGCGGCGCGACCCGCTGAGGTCTTTGACCGAGGCCAGGCGAAACGTTCGGCGGATGTCCCACGGCACGGGGTCACTTAGAGTCGCCACTACGGCCAGGCATGAGGGACACCCGTGGCATACAGGAGCACCTTTCGCACCGGTCCTTTCGTGCGAATGCTCTTCGGTCACGGCCTGGCCACGGTGGCGCAGTTGCAGTTGATCATGGCCGTCGGTATCCATGCTTTGGCGCTGACCGGCTCGGGGCTCTGGGTGTCGGCGACAGTCTCGCTCGGCTTCCTGCCCTACGTGCTCTTCTCCACCAGCGCCGGCGTGCTCGCGGATCGCTTCAGTCGCAGCGCGGTCCTGCGGTGGTCCATCGGGCTGCGGCTGATCATCGCTGCCCTCGTCACCGCGGGGATCCTGCTCGGATGGTCCGTGCCGGCGCTCATCCTTCTCACGGCGCTGTCGGCGACTCTGGGCACTCCCGGATATCCCGCGCTGGCGGCGGCGACCCCCGAGATGGTCGACGAGGAGGACCTGCCGACGGCCAACACGCTCGCCACCGGCGTGGAGAACGCCGGCTGGGTGGCGGGACCGGGACTGCTGGGCCTGCTGCTCATGCTCGGGGCGCCGGTGGCCGGCGGCGGCATCGCGTCCACGGTGTGCTTCCTCGCTGCACTTGTCGCTCTCGGACGCCTGCACCTCCCGGCTGCCGCGCCAGAACTCGTCGCACGCGGCAAGGCCATCTCCGGCGCCTTACTGGTGGTCACGCGCAGCCGAAAGATCCGCATGTTCATGGCACTGGCGACGTTGGACAATGCCCTGTACGGATACTTCGTCGTCGCGTT
>JALOLM010000028.1 GCA_025455985.1 Candidatus Nanopelagicales bacterium
CGCGACCGGTTGCGGGTCGAACTGCGCGAACCGCGCCCGCCACCTGGACCCGAGGTCCTCGCGGAGAACCGGTTCGATGTCGGCAAGTGGCAGGCCCGGGTTGGAGTCCTGCAGCGCCGTAAGGGCCGTACGCCAACTGCCGTCAGGGTCTTGGGGGAACAGCGTCTCGACGGTGGACAGCAACTGTCCGGCCTTGAGCGCACCGCCTTTGAGCTCCCCCAGCGTCCGTCGGGTGTCGTCCGCGGTCGCCGCCCGGGCCGCGTTGGACAACTCCTGCCGGTCACCGCCACGCACGACATCCGCCTGCACCTTCAGCGACCGGGCCAGCGCTCGCACGGGAAGCAGCCCGATCCGGGTGGACCGGGCCAGACTCGACGACGAGACGGCCACGGTGCTCAACCGACCAAGGCGGTGAGGTTCTGCGTGCCCTCGGCCATTGCCGCGCAGTAGAACTGCACCCAAGGTGCGACCTCGCCGGCGGCATACCCGCGCAGGGCTCGCGCGTACGCGGTTCTGCCCTGCTGATGCAGACCCGCCTCCGGCACCGACCAGGCATCGGGATCGACCCCGCGGGAACTGAGCATAAGGCGGTCGACGGCGCGGGTGACCAGTCCGCTTCCGTAGCTGAACGGCGCCACTGTCATCAGTTCGGCGTGGACCACTGCCGCGACCACCAGCGCTGGCGCCGATGTCTGTGCGGCCAGCCGCGATGCCAGATCGGTCAGGCGACCGGGCACCTCCGAGGGCGCCGCGGACACCCCCAGCCGCAGCGGGTCCTGTGGGTCACCGTGACGGGGCCGGCCCACATCATCAGGTGTCACCGGCACGGCGACGAGGGTGTGCAGCTTGGCCAGCGCCTGCAGGGGCGCTCGTTCCCAGACCGGTCGCAATGCGGGCAGCTGCGCGTACATCCCCAGAACCCCCGCAGCGGCTCGACCCATGGGCGTGTCGTCGTCGATCTGGCCGGCCTCCCAGACCCGCCACTCGATCTCAATGCCGTCGATCCCCGCCGAGCTTGCCGCCCCCGCGAGCGCCGAGCGGCGACTGAGTTCCTCGGCGGACCTGCGTAAACCCCGGTCCCACAGCATCGCGTCGAAGGCCCGGCGGGCGTCATCGGAGGCCTGGGCGACCCCGGGTAACCCCGCGACTGCAGCGAACGCATCCATACAACGACGGTAACGGTGGGCCGACGCCCTGCAGCCAACGGATTGTTGCGTTGTTACCAGGCCCCTCGCCGGCGTGTTGCGTTGTTGCTGTTCCCTGTCCCGAAAACCCGCAACAGCACAACAATCGCGACGCCGGACCGGTAACAACGCAACAACCAGAGCACTGCGAAGGCCGCAGCCGCCGAGATCCACTTGCACCCCGGCACCGCCACCTGATCGGATAGGCACAAGTCACGAGGAGGCCACATGTCGGATGAGGCGCTGGAGAACCTGCTGCACGAAGACCGGGTGTTCCCACCCGACCCCGAGTTCGCCGAACAGGCCAACGCCAAAGCCGATCTATATCAGCAGGCCTCCGACGACCGGCTCGGCTTCTGGGACACCCAGGCCGCCCGGCTGCAGTGGGAGACGCCGTGGACTCAGACTCTCGACTGGTCGGACGCGCCGTTCGCCAAGTGGTTCGTCGGGGGCACCCTCAACGTGGCCGTCAACTGCGTGGACCGGCATGTGGCCGCCGGCTTCGGTGACAAGGTGGCCATCCACTTCGAAGGCGAGCCGGGCGACACCCGCACGATCACCTACGCCGACCTCAAGGACCAGGTCAGCCGGGCGGCGAACGCCTTGACGGACCTCGGCGTCAGCGCGGGCGACCGGGTGGCGATCTACCTGCCGATGATCCCCGAGGCGGCGATCTCGATGCTCGCCTGCGCCCGGATCGGCGCAGTCCACTCAGTGGTGTTCGGCGGCTTCTCGGCAGAGGCACTTCGCAACCGCATCGACGACGCCGAGGCCAAGGTGGTGATCACCGCGGACGGCGGCTACCGGCGCGGTTCGGCATCGGCTTTGAAGCCCGCTGTGGACGAGGCGGTGGCGATGTGCCCGTCGATCGAGAAGGTGCTCGTCGTGCGCCGCACCGGTCAAGAGGTCGCGTGGACCGACAAGGATGTCTGGTGGCACGAGGTCGTGGACACCGCCAGCGCCGACCACACCCCGCAGGCGTTCGACTCAGAGCACCCGCTGTTCATCCTCTACACCTCGGGCACGACCGGCAAACCCAAGGGCATCCTGCACACGACCGGCGGCTACCTGACCCAGACCGCCTACACGCACTACAACGTGTTCGATCTCAAAGCCGACGACGTCTACTGGTGCACCGCCGACGTCGGTTGGGTGACCGGGCACAGCTACATCGTCTACGGACCGTTGGCCAATGGCGCCACCCAAGTGATGTACGAAGGCACGCCCGACACCCCGCACAAGGGCCGCTGGTGGGAGTTGGTGGAGAAGTACCGGGTGAGCCTGCTCTACACGGCGCCTACCGCGATCCGCACGTTCATGAAGTGGGGAAACGACATCCCCGCCGCGTTCGACCTGTCCTCACTGCGACTGCTCGGTTCAGTCGGTGAGCCGATCAATCCCGAGGCCTGGATCTGGTACCGCGACCACATCGGCGGTGGCGACGCCCCGATCGTGGATACCTGGTGGCAGACCGAGACCGGCGCCATGATGATCAGCCCACTGCCGGGTGTGACTGCCTGCAAACCCGGCTCTGCCATGCGTGCGCTGCCTGGGATCAGCGCCGAGGTGGTCGATGACAATGGTGCGCCGGTCGGTCCCGGGGGCGGCGGTTACCTGGTGCTGAGCCAACCGTGGCCGTCCATGCTGCGCGGGATCTGGGGCGACGATCAGCGTTACAAGGACACGTACTGGCTGCGCTGGCCGGAGTACTACTTCGCCGGCGATGGCGCCAAGTACGACGAGGACGGCGCGATCTGGCTGCTCGGCCGGGTCGACGATGTGATGAACGTGTCGGGTCACCGCATCTCCACCACCGAGGTGGAGTCCGCGCTGGTCTCCCACGAACTGGTGGCCGAGGCGGCTGTCGTGGGCGCCTCCGACGAAATGACCGGACAGGGCATTGTCGCGTTCGTCATCCTGCGCACCGACATGGACGCACCCGACAACGCTGTGAGCCTGCTGCGCGACCACGTGGCCAAGGAGATCGGCCCGATCGCAAAACCCCGCCAGATCATGGTCGTGGGAGAACTGCCCAAGACCCGATCGGGCAAGATCATGCGGCGGCTGCTTCGCGACGTCGCCGAACACCGTAGTCTCGGCGATGTGACAACACTGGCCGATCCGTCGGTGATGAACCTGATCAGTGAGGGCCTGGACAAGGGTGGGGACTGACAAACAACCCCGGGGGCCCGTCTTCGAGCGGCTGCCGCTGACCGAACGGCTGTGGGTCCTGCGGCAGTTGCAGGACGAGACGATCGGTGGCGCCCTCCTGATCGTCGCCGCTGCGATCGCCTTCATCTGGGCGAACTCGCCGTGGTCGGACGTCTACTTCGAAATCTCCGATTTCGAGATCGGCCCCGCTGCTCTGAACCTGGATCTGAGTCTTGCCACCTGGGCTGCAGATGGACTGCTTGCGATCTTCTTCTTCGTAGCGGGTCTGGAACTGAAGCACGAGTTGGTCAAGGGGTCGTTGAGCAAACCCGCGCAGGCAGCTGTCCCAGTCGCCGCCGCCCTCGGCGGCATGGTGGTCCCTGCGCTGATCTACGTGGCGGTCAACGCGACGTCCGCTCAGGGCCAGGTGTCCGGGTGGGGGATCCCGATGGCCACCGACATCGCCTTCGCCCTGGCCGTGCTGGCCGTGGCGGGCCGGCAGTTGCCTGTGGCCTTGCGGGCGTTTCTGCTCACGCTGGCGGTGGTCGACGACCTCGGCGCCATTCTGGTCATCGCGCTCTTCTACTCCGACAAGTTCGAACTCCTGCCGTTCGTGGGATCGCTGGCATGCATGTTCGGCTACTGGCTGGCTCAACGTGCTCGCGTCACGACCCCACTGCTGTACGTGCCGCTGGCGTTTGTGACGTGGGCGCTCATGCACGAATCCGGGATCCACGCCACGGTGGCAGGAGTTGCCCTGGCCATGCTCACGCGGATCAAGGAGGACCCGGGTGAGACGGAGGCACCGGCCGATCGCCTCCAACACAGCCTGCACCCGCTGTCCGCTGGATTCTGCGTGCCGGTCTTCGCGTTCTTCGCCGCGGGGGTGAGTCTGCAGGGCGAGAGCATCGCCGCGGCGGTCCAGAACCCCGTCGCCATCGGGGTGATCCTGGGTCTGGTGCTCGGCAAGCCCATCGGCGTTCTACTCGGCGCCGGGCTGACCGCTCGCTTCACCCGCGCCTCCCTTGCCTCCGGTCTGCGCTGGCTGGACGTCTCAGCTGTCGGGCTGCTGGCCGGTATCGGGTTCACGGTGTCCCTGCTGATCGCAGAACTTGCCTTCGAGGACGACAGCCTGGAGGCCAAGGCCGCCAAGATCGGCGTTCTGGGCGCAAGCCTGGTCGCCGCGCTTCTGGCAGTCATCGCGTTGCGTCTGCGCGCCCGTTCATACCGGGCGCTGCACGAGACCGAGGAGCGCGACGAGGACCAAGATGGCATTCCGGACGTCTACAACGAAAACCGCGGACTAACCTGATCCCATGGCGATTGACACCAAGCAGACCGATCCCGGGCTTATCGAGTTGGTTCGCTCCGCTGCGGCGGACACCACCGAACTGGTCAAGCAGCAGATCGAACTGACCAAGGCGGAGGTCAAGGAGAACGTCCGTACGGCCGGTTCCTCGTTCGGGTTGCTGGCCGCAGGGGCCGCAATTCTGGGCATCGGTGTGCTGTTCCTGCTCGTCACGATCGCCTACGTGCTGGTGCAACTCGGCCTGCCCGTCTGGGCCGGTTTCGGGATCGTCACCCTGTTCCTGCTGATCGTGGGGGCGATTCTGGTGCTCGTGGGCCGCAGTCGGGCCAAGAAGATCCAGGGGCCCGAACGCACAATGGCGGCTCTTGACGCGACCAAGTCGACCCTCCGCGGTTAGTGACGCCAGCCCTTACGCCCTACGAGGCGATCAACGCTGCGGGGCCATGGACGCACCGGCTGGTCCCCGCCAACGGCGCCCAGTTCCACCTGGCGGAGGCGGGCCACGGCCCGCTGGTGATCCTCTTGCACGGCTTCCCGCAGTACTGGTGGACCTGGCGGGAGTACCTGCCGGCGCTGGCAGCGGCGGGCTACCGGGCCGCAGCCATGGACCTGCGCGGATACGCCGGATCTGATCACAGCCCACGCGGATACGATCCGACCACACTGTCCAACGACGTGCTCGGGGTCATCGCCTGCCTCGGCGAGCAGTCGGCCGTAGTGGTCGGGCACGGCTGGGGTGGTCACATCGGCTGGACGGCGGCCCGGCGCTCACGCATCGTCACCGGTCTGGCCGCGATCTCCGCACCTCACCCGGTCCGGCTGCGGGATTCGGCGCGCACGCAACAGCAGGTGAAGGCGTGGCGCTACGCCCTGCGCTACCAGTGGCCTTGGCTGCCGGAGCGGGACTTCGCTGCCGACGGAGCCTTGCGGGTGGAGGAGGTGCTGCGCGACTGGTCGGTGCGCAGGGGATGGCTCACCCCCGACGTCGCCGAGCATTTCCGGGCGGCGTTCCTGGAGGCGAACACCGCGCATTGCGCGATGGAGTACCACCGGTGGGCGTGGCGCAGTTACGTGCGCGCGGACGGCCGGCGTTTCAACACGTTGATGGCCGCCGAACCGATCCGGCAGCCGGTCCTGCACATCCACGGCGCGCAGGACCCGACGGTCCTGTCCGCGACGACCACCGGCAGCGAAGACTTCGTCGCGGGCGCCTACGAGCGCCAGGCGATCGACGACTGCGGTCACTTCCCGCATGAGGAACGAAGCGATGTGGTGATGCCGATGCTGCTGGAGTGGCTGAAGGGCCTGCGGGCGGCCGGTTAGGCGAGCGCGGCAGCCGACGCCGCGGCGAGAACCCGTGGGTTCTCTAACAACGTGCGCAACTTGTAACGGCTACCGGGAGCACTGCCCCGTCTCGACCGGCACCACCCGACCCGCGGCTTTTTCCAGGGACTGCCCGACCGCCTTGTTCGTCAACGCGAATCCGGTGCGGTCGTACTGCTGCGAACTCGCGAAGATCACGCCCGCGTAACGACCGTCACGAGTCAGTAGCGGACCGCCGGAGTTGCCCGGGATGATCCGGCCCCGCACGACGAAGATCTCCCGAGGTTTGGTGGGACTGCCGTAGATGTTGTCGGAGAAGACCGGGCTCTCCGAGGTCCTGGTCACGACCCGGGCGCTGCGCAGGTCCAGCGGTCCGCCGCCCGGATATCCGGCGATCACCGCAGCCTCACCGTCCTCGACGTTGCGCGCCGCGCTCAACGGCGTGAGGCCCAACCCCGGAACGAACAGCACCGCCACGTCGAGATCGGCGTCGAAGAAGACCACATCGGCGCCCCACGAGCGGCCGTCTGAGGCCACCACCCGCACTTGGCTCATACCCGCCACGACGTGGGCGTTCGTGGCGATGTAGTCGGTGGCGTAGACGAAGCCAGAACCGGTCGATCCCTGTCCGCAGGCCGGCGTTGGTCCCGACACCCGGACTACGGACTGGCTGGCCGTCACCGCGGCTGCCGGGACGTTCTTCGGTGGCGGTGCCACCTTGTCTCCGGGCAGACCCTCGAGGCCGAAGAAGACCTCCGGCAGATGCACTTGGTCCAGCAACTCGCGCACCGAGTACGCAAGGTCGGTGGCCTGCGCGGGGACGAGTCGTTCGACCTGGGCCAATAGGGTCGAGGAGCGCACCGCCGCGGACAGACGCTGCGAAGGCAGTGCGGTCACGGTGGCGGCCACCAGCCACATCGCCACGAGGCCGGCCACGACGCTGACCAGGGCACCGGCCGCCGCATCCAGTGTCCGGGCGGGACCGTCCTGCAGGGCCCCCCAGATCGGTCGGCCGAGGGTTACTGCCAGCGCGTTGCCGATGCCCACCCCGAGCAGGATCACCCCGACACTGACAGCCGCGGCCACCGGACCGAGAGCCCCGAGTTCCCGCAGGACCCAAGGCAGGCAGGCCGCCGCAACCAGACCACCGCCCACTGTGCCTACGACAGAAAAGACGCTGCGGACCAGCCCTTGATGCCAGCCGATCAGCGCGACGAGTCCCAGCATCCCCAGGATGATCAGATCCACTACACCCATGGGTTCAACCGCTCTCCGACGTGACTCATCCCGACCATCCGATATCCACGATACGTTCGGTGTCCCACGGCAGCTCCCAGCCACCGAGGGCAAGGATCCGGTCGAGCAGGAGTGCAGTGAATCCCCAGACGAGCATCCCAGCCACCTGGAAACCCATCCCGACGTAACCGCTCGGGTGGCGCACACTCACCCGATTGGCCGGATCCACCAGATCCCGGATCGCCACCCGGTGCACGGCCGACACCTCCGCGGGGTCCATGGCGGACACCGGCGTAGGGCGCTCCCACCAGGCCAGGACCGGTGTCACGACGAAGCCGGACGGCGGCAGCCACACCTCGGGAAGCGGGTGGATGACCTCGACCCCGGACGGATCCAGGCCGGTCTCCTCGTGCGCTTCACGCAACGCCGCCGCCACCGGTCCGGCGTCCTCAGGATCCTGCGCACCCCCCGGGAAGGCGGGCTGACCCGCGTGTGAGCGCATGTCGGGCGCCCGTTGAATGAGCAACACGTCGGGGCCATGAGCCTCATGCTCACCGAACAGGATCAGCACCGCCGAGTGCCGACCGCCACTTTCGGGCGGGGCGAACCGCGTGAGTTCCTCGGCGTCGAGCGCCTCCGAGGCCACGATCAAAGGCTGCAACCAGTCAGGCACACTCATGGTCGCTTGATCATCTTCTCGGCGCGTTCCGGATCCTGCTCGCCGATCCCTCGCGACGGGCACAACCGGGCGATCGGGCACGCAGCACATGCCGGCTTCCGGGCGAAACAGCAACGACGGCCGTGGAAGATCAATCGGTGGGACACCATCGTGCGGTCCTTGCGCGGGAACAGGGCGTCGAGGGCGTACTCGATGCGGACCGGATCGGTCTCCTGCGTCCAGCCGAGCCGTTGCGACAGCCGGGTGACATGCGTGTCAACCGTGAAGCCGGGCTGGTCGAAGGCATTGCCGCGCACCACATGCGCGGTCTTGCGGCCCACGCCGGGGAGCCGTGTCAGTTGTGACATCGGCCGGGGGATCTCCCCTTTGTACTTGTCGCACACGACCATCGCCATCGACTGCAGGGAGTTGGCCTTATTGCGGAAGAAACCTGTGGAGCGGATGAGGTCCTCAAGTTCGGCGCGATCGGCCCCGGCCAGCGCCTGGGGATCCGGGTAGGCGGCGAACACCGCCGGGGTGACCTGGTTGACCCGCTCGTCGGTGCATTGAGCACTCAAGATGGTGGCTACAAGCAGTTGGTAGGGGTTGCTGAAATCCAGTTCGCAGTGCGCGTCGGGGTAGGTCTGTTCAAGGATCCGGTCAACCGCCCGGGCACGGCGTACGAGCGCGAGCGGGGCCTTGTCCATCACACCAGGGTACGCGCTGGGCGCCGCACCCGCCGTCCCCGCCGATCGCCCAGAGCCACCCATTGGGGGGTCACCCTGGCGGTGCAACCACACGCTTACGCGGTAAAGGACGGGATGCTCGCCGGCCGATGAAGCCAGCATGACCACATTCCAGGAATCGCAGGTCTCCCTGTCCGACCTGTCCCTGGACGATCTGCGCATCCTGCGTCGGCACCTGACCGACGAGGAAGGCCGGGTGTCCTACTGGCGGCGGCTGTTCCAAGCCCGTCTGGACATGCTCGGCGAGGACGAGCGAGTGGACACCCACGACGTGCGGGCCATTCTGGAGGACGCATCGAACGCGCCCCGGAGGTGGCAGGCGCTGGGACTGCACCCGGCCGACATCGACACCTCGATGCCCGAGGCCCAGTCGCTGTGGCAGCGTGTGGTCGACCTCAACGATCCACAGCAGCGTGAGACCTACGCGCTGGTCCTGCGTCAGATGGAGCAGGCGCTGTCCAAGAACCGCAGGTCGCTGCACAACCAGATCGATGCTGTGACGGCCGAGTTGATCACCCGATACCGGACAAATCCCGCGCTGGCGCTGACCGCACTTCCCCTGCAACGACGTCACGGTTGAGGCGATAACGGGAAAGAAGCACCTCCTTTGGGCCAGACTGTGAGGCGTGGATGACGTTCTACGCCAAGCCCCCCTGTTCGCTGCTCTCGACGATGAGGCCGCCGCTGCCCTGCAGGCATCGACGGTTGAGGTTCGTCTGTCCAAGGGCCAGGACCTCTTCCTTGAGGGCGAGCCGGGTGACCGTATGTTCGTCATCACCGAGGGCAAGATCAAGCTCGGGCACACGGCCTCCGACGGCCGGGAGAGCCTGCTGGCCATCCTTGGACCCAGTGAACTGCTCGGTGAGCTGTCGTTGTTCGACCCCGGGCCCCGCACGGCCACGGCCACCGCGCTGACCGACGCCACGCTGATTGCGGTGGGTCATTCAGCCCTGCGGCCTTGGTTGACCGGACGGCCCGAGGTCGCCGAAGCACTGCTGCAGGCCCTGGCTCAGCGCCTGCGCCGCACCAACGAGGCCATGGCCGACCTCGTGTTCTCCGACGTGCCGGGCCGCATAGCCAAGATCCTGCTGGAGCTCGGGGAGAAGTTCGGCCGGCAACTGCCTGACGGCCTGCACGTGACCCACGACATGACCCAGGAGGAGTTGGCGCAGTTGGTGGGCGCCTCCCGCGAGACCGTGAACAAGGCGTTGGCCGATTTCGCCACACGTGGGTGGATCCGGTTGGAGTCTCGCTCCGTGGTGCTGATAGACATCGATCGTCTGCAACGCCGCGCACGCTAGGAAGGTGTGATTGCCCCGCCTGACCGCCGCCGCCTGGGTCGCCATAGGAGTCTCAGTCGCCCTGTGCCTGCACTACTTGGTGCTGGCCCGCGACGCGTACCTGTTGGACCTTGATGTCTATCGGGAGGCCGTCGACGTGGCCTGGTCGGGCGGCGATGTCTACGCGGGCCTGTTCACCGACATCCGGCTTCCCTACCTCTATCCGCCGTTCGCGATCCTGTTCCTGACCCCCATCGCTGCCCTGTCCGATGTGAGTGCGCAAGTGGTGTGGACGGCCGTGACGCTCGCGGCGATCATCATCTACGCCGCCGTGTGCGTCAGCAATTTCGCAGCCCAGCGCTTCCACACCCCTACGGTCTACGCGGTCACGATCGCCTTCGCCCTGGCGATGGAACCGACGGAGTCCGGCTTCAACTTCGGCCAGATCAACATCCTGCTGGCGCTGTTCATGGTGCTTGACCTCAGCGCCCGCACTGGCCGGTTGCCGCAGGGAGTGTTGACCGGGTTGGCCGCCGCCGTCAAACTCACGCCCTTGCTGGTGGCCGTGTACTTCCTGGTGACCAAGCGTGTCCGTTCAGGTGTGACGACGATCGTGACGTTCCTGGCGGCCAGCGCGGTGGCCGCAGTCGTCTTCCCGCAGGCCTCTTGGATCTACTGGACGGGCACCTTCCTGGAGTCCGACCGGGTGGGCGTCGCCTACATCAGCAACCAGTCCATCAACGGCCTGTTGCAGCGCCAGCTCGGCGACACGCAGATTGCCCAGGTGGCGTGGCTGGCGCTGGCCGCCCTGGTCGTCGTGGGCACGATGATCATGGCGCACCACTTGTTCACGCCCTATCCGCACCTGACCGACGCGTTGACCCTGGCCGCGATCCTGCTGGTCTCCCCCATCAGCTGGACTGCGCACTGGATCCTGATCCTGCCGCTGTTGCTGGTCGCGGCCCTTCCGGACCGGCCGGTGGTGTGGCTCCAGGCCAGCGCCGGGCTACTGGCCGCCGCCCTGCTCTACGGGGTCGTGCGGCCCCAGGAGACCGCACAGATCCTGGCCGAACCGAAGGAGAGTCAGTTGATCTTCGGCAACACCTTCACCTGGCTCACGCTGCTCGTGGGGTTCGCGTGCGTGTTCTGGTACTGGTCGCGCACCTCCGAGCCCGAGCGCCCGCGTTAGAGGTTGTGCTGTTGGTGAGCGAAAACACGCGTTGTTTTGCTCACCGACAGCAGAACCTCTCACCGCTGCGGAAAATGCCGCAGATACTCCACCTGGGCGCGCACACTCAACTCCGCCGCCGGCCACAGTACCTGCGGCACATCGGCGTAGACCCGCTCCACGATGAGGCGCGGCACTCGGTCTGCGGCAAGATCGGGGTCCAGGTCACTCAACGCCCTACTCACCTCGTCGAGTCGCTCCCGCCGGTGTTGAAGGTACGCGGCGATCACCGCCGAGGCGTCGTCCAGCACCGGGCCGTGACCGGGCCAGACCGAGGTCACACCGGCGTCCTGCACCAACTGCTGCAACGCGCCCAACGACTCCAGGTACTCAGCCAGCCTCCCGTCGGGGTGAGCCACCACGGTGGTCCCCCTGCCCAGGATTGTGTCGCCGGTCAACAGCGCGGACTGCCGCGGCAGGTG
>JALOLM010000278.1 GCA_025455985.1 Candidatus Nanopelagicales bacterium
GCGTCGCTGGCCACGGCGTAGGGGAAGCGCAGTCGATGCGGGCCCTGCGGGCGGTTCTTGAACTCCTCGGAGACCTCGGTGGATTCCTGGCCCAGAACCAGCCCCGCGGTGGGCGAACCGGGCGGGGAGAACCCGAGCACCCGGTGGTCGCCGGCGTCGGCGATGTACAACGTCAACTCGTCACCGGTCACCGCGTGCGGCCAGCGGAACGTCGCGTCACCGAGGGCGCCGCTGTTGTCCTCGCGTGCGGTCGGCTCGGCCTGCCCGAGCAGGATGTCGGCCGGCTGCCCGTCCAACGGCAGGCCGCCGGACCACCCCAACACCCGCCGGTTGCCGGTGTCCGCCACCCAGAAGACCCCGGCAATCAGCCCGAAACCGAACGGCCAGTACAGGGAGTCCAGCCCGGGCTCAAGACCACGATTGGGCTCGACCGACTCCACGTCGGGCTGCCCGATGACGACGTCCGGTTCACGATGGTTGACCGTCGGCAGCCCGTGCCAGACCAGGATCCGGTGGTGCCAGGCGTCAGCGACGACCAGATCCTCGCCGAGCATCGCCACCCCAGTGGGCAGGTAAAGACCGCGCCGCCGGTCGCCGTTGCCGCAGGCGGGGCCTTCCCGGCCGAAGTCCGGTTGCCCGAGCACCACGTCGGCCGGCGCGCCATCCACGGCGGGGAAACTGTGCCAGATGAGCACGCGGTGGTTACCCGAGTCCGCCACCACAACGCGGTGCCCATCGGTCCAGACCCCCCGCGGCGAGTACATGTGCGCACTTGTGGGTGAGGCGTCGGGCAGGGCCAGACCCCCGGGGGCGGCCGCACCCAGTCGACGCACGGGGCGCGCGGTGGTGCCCACCATGCTGAAGGCGGAGGTCACGCAGGACCGATCCGGATGGTGTCCAGCGCGACGAACGCCGACGACTGCTCCGGTGCCACCTCCACGACATCGCGCAACCCCGCCACCCGCTGTTTCATGACCCCCATGATCTCGTCCTTGCTCTGCTGGTCGGGAGCACTGCAACCACTGGCGAACCGCACGTAGGCGACGTCGTCGCGGACCTCCTCGACACTCATCTCGATGGAGGAGGCGATCAGGTGCGGGCGGATCTGTTCGAAGACCTGCAGCACGTCCAGAGTGCGGTCGCTGCGGATGATGCCGTGCGACACGAACAGGGCCATGACCTCCGGTTCGTCGACCGCTCGGTAGAGGATCTCCCCGCCGCGCTCGTCCTCGCGCAGCATCTGAACCAGCGTCACCAGGCCCCTGCGGTTGAAATCGGTGATCGCCTCGATCGTTTCCCGCAACAGCGCCTGGGTCGCCTCATCACTGTGGCTCACCCGGTCGCGCAGTTGGTCCACACGTGCCGCGAGGTCGTCGAAGGATTCCATCACACCTGCCTCAGGAGTAGATCTGTTGTTGCTGGATGACTTGTGAGGTCTGCACCGACAGCACGTCGGCGAAGGCAGCCCGGGCCTGGCGGGACAACACCTCGGCCACCGGTCCCCCCGCATCGGCCGACAGCGTGCGGCGTTCCAGCGCCTCCAGGACGAAACAGCTGCCCGCCGTGTCCTCGAGCAGGTTCTCGGAGAAGAAGGCGGACACGAAGTCCGAGCGACCCAGGGATTCAGGGTCAGCGGCAAGCGCGGCCAGCGCCTGCTCAGGCCCACCTGCGCGATGCACGCAACGCTCGGCGAAGTTGCCCGCCGCCTCCCGCAGGATCGTGTCGAAGTACTGCTGCATGAATAGCTGCATCAGTCACCCGGTCCCCGCCGAGGCGGCCTCCTGCAGCCCCTCCAGGATCTGCTCGACAGTCGCCGCGGCGTCCGTGTCACCCGCTGACGCGAACAGCTCCTTCGCCCTGGTGAGGCGTTCGCGCGCGTCGTCGAAGACCCCCAAGTGGCCCAGAGCGTTGCCCTGGTTGGAGAGGATCCGGGCGTACCCGATCGGGTCCGTCTGCGGGTCGCGGTACTGCAGGACCTCCTCGTAGATCTGGACGGCCTCATCGAGGTTCTGCTCCTGGTGGACGCTGGGCAGGTACTGCAAGGCGTTGGCCAGGTTGACCTGGGTGGTCGCCCATTGCGCGGGGTGGGTCTGCGGGGTGTACACACGCAGCGCCGCCCGCAGTGCGTTGACCGCCACACCCAGCCGCAACCGGTCGCCCTGGTCGGACATCGGCATCACCAGATACGCCAGCGCCAGGTGCTGGTTGCACAAGGCGAACAACTCAGGGTGGGTCTCCTCACGGAACACCTTGGTGGCTTCAGTCAAATCCCCCACCACGGCCAGCAGCGCCCCCCGGTCCTCACCGGCCAACTGCTGGCGGGCCAGTGCCCGGGTCATCTGCAGGTGGGCCCGCAGTTCCCGGTCGGCAGTCAGTGGCAGCAACTGCAGCGCCGCGTCGGCCTCCCGGGCGGCAGCGGCCGGCTCCCCGGAGTCAGCCAGGATCTGGGCCAGCGTCAGGCGCAGCGATGACGCCAGGACCGGGCTGGCAGAACTGGCGGCGGCGACGGCGGCCCGCAGTTCCGCCGCAGCCGCAGCGGGGTCTTGGTGTTCCAGGGCTGCCGACGCGCGCGCACTGAGCACCAACGCCGCGACCTCAGCACCCAGACCGTCGGCCACCGGAGGTTCGTCGATCTGCCCGATCGAGTACCGGGCGAGGGCGACCAAGGCTCCGAGTTCACCGTCGCAACTGGCCGCGAGCTCCTCCCACACCCCTTCGCCGCCCACCAGCACGGCGCGGTTGTAGCGGGCGACCAGATCGTCACCGGTGACCAGCTCGGCGGCAACTGCGGGGTCCGCGGCGAGGGCCGCTTCGTAGAAGCGCAATGCGTCCGGCCACATCTGCGGCACACCGCCGGCGAGGATCTGCGTGGCCACTTCCTGAGCCTGCGGAACGTCAGGCAGGACGAGAAGTCCTGCCGGCCACGGCAGCACACCCAGCGGCTGCGGTCGCGGTCCGGGCAGTTCCATACCAACCTCCAGATTCGCGGTCATCATGTCCCGCTGTCGGCGGCCCGGGGCACGGACCTGCGGGCGTTCCTTTCGATGATCCTGGCAGCGTGCGTCGCGCGGCGCTCGTCGTGATACTCCCCCACCCGCCGGCGTACGGCACCGGAGTCCAAGACCACGTCCAGGTACACGATCCAGCGACCCGACTCCTCACGCACGATCGCATCGGCCGAGAGCACTTCGCGGGCCTGGGGTCGCTCCTGCATCAACTCACCACCGTCAGGTCGTCGAGGATCGCCTCGGCGACCCGCTCGACTGAGGCCTGAACATCGGGGGTCAGCGGCGCGCCCGCCTCGAACGACTCCCCCTCCACCAACCAGACCGTCACATCCTGCGGGTACTCGTCCTTCAGCAGCCACTGCGCGAATCCGAGTGCCTGATCCCACCGAAACCTGTGCAGGTTTCCCTCCGGTGGCCGCAGGTCCGCAAGTTCCTCCCCCGGCACTCTGTGCACCGTCCCGGGTTCGACCCCGATGCGCGAGGCGTCGACCACGATCACCCGTCGGGCGCCGCGCATGGCGAATGCCACATCCATACCTGCCGTGCCGCCGTCGATCAGGCGCACCCCGTCAGGCAGTTGGCGGTCTGCAAGCAGCCGCACCAGGACGGGTCCAGCCGCGTCGTCCCCCCGGATCAGGTTGCCGCATCCCACCACGACAGTGTGGGTGGGCGAACTGCCGGGGGACGCTGCGTCAGCCACCACCCATGCGGAACTTCGACAGTTCCTTGCCCGTCTTGCCGTCGTAGGCGTGCACCGTGCACACCAGGCATGAGTCGAAACTGTGCGCGACGTTGCCGAG
>JALOLM010000279.1 GCA_025455985.1 Candidatus Nanopelagicales bacterium
CCCCGGGCAAGCGAAAACCGCACTACCCGAGTTCTTGGCGGGACCTAGGTAAGTGCGGTTTCACTAGACGCTAGGAGTGAAGGTAGCACCCCTTGAGTGTGGGTGTCACGCAAACGCGCTGGGTGCGCGTGTTGTGGCATGTCCGCATACCCCTTGCACGGAGAACCTTGAGTCGACCACTGCGTCGAGACGGTTCTCCGGGGTCGCCGCTGCGGCCCGAACCATCGACGAGTTGTTGTTCGTGCCCGGCACGTGGCGGGGCCTCGCTTCCGACAACACGTGCGTCCCCGGTGTGCGACCGCTCACTCTGGATCAGGCGCTGAGGCTGGTCGGGCGAGGCCAGGTGGCCACTGTGTTCGGCCGGCTGCGCCCCGGCGTGGTGGCCGTCGATGTGGACATGGCCCGCGGTGATGCCGTCGTGGCCGATTTGGTCGCTTGGTGTGTCGAAGCTGGGCGGTGGCATGTAGTGCGCCGATCCGGGCGCCCCGGCCATGCCCATGTGCTGATCGTCGTCGGAGAGCATCGGGAGCAGTTGGTGCAGTTCTGCGACCGGCTGCGCAGCTCCTACCGAGTGTCGCGCTCACGCATCGACGTTCGCGAGCAACTGCGCCCGCTGAGTGCCCCGCACCGCTTGGGGAGCACTCCCCCTCTTCCCAGCGGACTGGCTCGCGCGGCGCGGGCTCTGCCAGGGCCGCTGCGGGCCTTGCCGTCCGTTGAGGACCCCGCCGTCGCGCCGGCAGCTCCCGTGGTCGCGTCGTTGGCGGCCCGCCCGGTACCCCGTTCGATCCGCCTGCGTGACCTGCCCGCGGACTGGGCCGACTACTTCTCGGCCGGGATCCCCCCGGCTCAGGTGGCCGGGTGGGCCGATGCATCCCGCTCCGCTGTGGAATCCACCGCCACGTGGCAGATGGCCGCCGCCGGGTGGAGTGCAGACAAGGCGTGGCTGGCGATCACCCAAGCCCATCCCCGGGCGTTCAGCAAGGCCCGCACCAGAGGTCGACGCTGGTGGACCGCCACCGTGTGGAATCGGGCCGTCGACGCCCTCACCGCGACCCCTCCCCCACCAGCCCTACGACGTGAACCCGACGACGAACTGAGGAGGCGGATCACGGCGCACCGAGCCGCCTGGACGGCGGTGTGGACCAGCCGCTACCCCGATCCGCGCCGGCACACCCTGCGCCGCGTCTTCGACGTACTGCTGGACCGAATGACCCGCAGCGCCAGCCCGAGGGTGCCGTGCCCGCAGCGCGACCTGGTGCTCGACACCGGATTGTCTCGCCCGACTGTGGCCGGCGCCCTCGAGGAGTTGGCGCGCGACGGCTGGATCGTCCTGGAGCGCAGCTTCGACCCGGGCAGCGCGACTGCGGACGGGCGCAGCCACCACGCCCTGCTGACGGCAAGACCACCGGTGGGGAGCATTCAGGGTGGAGGTCTGTCGAGTCCTTTACCACCTAGTTCTTCCACACCCCAACCTCCCCGCACGCCGCCAGCTCTCCAACTCGCATCCCACCTGGGCCCCCGGCTGTGGCACCTGTACCTAGCTCTCCAATCCGCTCCCACCCCGACAACTCCCGCCGACGTCGCCTCCCTCGCTGGATGGGCCACCGGGCCTCTGTCGGCACGCACTGCGCGGACCGTGGCCGCCGGGCTGACCCGGCTGGGTCGAGCAGGTCTGGCAGAGTGCGACGAGCATGGCCAGTGGACCCCCATGGCTCTCGATCACGCCAGCGAGACGACCCGCAGCGCGGCCCAGCAGGACCACCAGCAGCGCCAAGAGGTGATCGACGCCGAGCGGACCGCCTACGCCCGAGTCCGCGACGGACGCGGCAGCTGGGAGCGGGAACGCCAGGCCGCTCTGCACCGCGGGGCCATCGCCCGACAGCTGGGGGCCCGACGGTGGTGGGAGTCCCTAGATCCAGTCGAGCAGGCCCAGCGCCGGCGCACCTGGGCTCAGCGCTACCAAACCCTGGCCCCAGTCGAACAGGCCCAGGTCAAGACCCTCCTCGCCCAACGACGCCAACTCGCTGGTGGACTTAGCGAGGACCAGTTGCACGAGACCTGGACTGCCAGCCTCGGCCAGGCCGAGTACCACGCCCGCAGCGCCGAGCGCAGCCGCTGGTTCCGCAGCTTGGACTTGGCCACCCAACGCGAGCTCGTGGCCCGCTGGGAAGCCCACCGCGAGCGCTGGGGCATCCAACGGAGGCCCCACTCCCCCACCGGGGTCACCGATGCCACAACACCGGCCGAGGCGGCAGCCATCGGTCTGCTGATCGACCTCGTAGGAGCCCGACCCCATCCGAACCCACCAACCCGGCTCGAGGAGAGCGCATGAGCACCATCACGCTTGCCGACCACTCCCCCACCGACCGGATCGACCCCCGGACGCCTCCTGCGGATCTGGCTGCCGAGCAGGCGGTGCTCGGGGCGATGCTGCTGAGCAAGGACGCCATCGCCGACGTGGTTGAGTCGCTGAAGGTCGACGACTTCTACCGCCCGGCGCACGCGACGGTCTATTCGGCGATCCTGGACCTGTACGGCCGGGGCGAGCCGGCGGACGCGGTCATGGTGGCCGGGGAGCTCACCAAGTCCGGGGAGATCGCGCGCATCGGCGGTGCCGGCTACCTGCACACGCTGGTGTCGGTGGTGCCCACCGCGGCCAACGCCTCGTACTACGCGCGGATCGTCTCGGAGCTGGCGGTGCTGCGCCGGATGGTCGCGGCCGGGACGCGGATCGTGCAGATGGGGTATGCCGCCGAGGGCGACGTGTTCGACCTGGTCGATCGCGCGCAGGCGGAGGTGTACGACCTCACCGGCGGGCGCACCAGCGAGGACTACCTGCCGCTGTCGGAGATCTTCGAGGGCACCCTCAACGAGATCGAGGCGATCGCGGCGCACAACGGCCAGATGGTGGGGGTGCCGACCGGGTTCGCCGACCTCGACGCGCTGACCAACGGCCTGCATGCCGGGCAGCTGATCATCATCGCGGCACGGCCGGCGATCGGTAAGTCCACGCTGGGCCTGGACCTGGCGCGGGCCGCGAGCATCCGCAACGGCCTGACCAGCGTGATCTTCAGCCTGGAGATGGCCCGCAACGAGATCGTGATGCGGTTGATGAGCGCCGAGGCGCAGATCCCCCTGGCGCACATGCGCTCGGGCACGATGTCGGATGCCGACTGGCAGAAGATGGCGCGCAAGTCCGGGTCGATCGTCGAGGCGCCGCTCTTCATCGATGACAGTCCCAACATGTCGATGATGGAGATCCGGGCCAAGTGCCGGCGCCTGAAGCAGAAGCATGACCTGCGCCTGGTGATCGTGGACTACCTGCAGCTGATGAGCTCGGGCAAGAAGGTCGAGTCCCGCCAGCAGGAGGTCGCCGAGTTCTCCCGCGCACTGAAGCTGCTGGCCAAGGAGCTCGAGGTGCCGGTGATCGCGATCAGCCAGCTGAATCGTGGCCCGGAGCAGCGGCAGGACAAGAAGCCGATGATGAGCGACCTGCGCGAGTCCGGGTCGCTGGAGCAGGACGCCGACGTCGTCATCCTGCTGAATCGCGAGGACGCCTACGAGAAGGAGTCCCCCCGCGCCGGCGAGGCCGACTTCATCGTCGCCAAGCACCGCAACGGCCCCACCGCCACAATCACCGTCGCATTCCAGGGCCACTACAGCCGCTTCGTCGACATGGCCTCGATCTGAGGCGTGCCGGGTGCGTTGCCTACTCGTGTGGATGTCGAGCCCCGTCAGGCTCGCAGCGGCACCTCGGGCATGGCTTGGAGGGGCCAATAGACCCGGGCTTGACGGTCATTCGCGGCTTCGCGGCGAAGTGGGGCACCTTGGCGCGAGGCTGGGGGCGGGTCAGCGAGGTGGGTAGACGTCTCGCCGTGGCCGACCGCAACGACGAGGGCCATCCGGCTGGAGTCGGTCGTTATCTGCTGACCGGCCTAGGTGTTCTGCCCACAGAGGTTGGTAACGCGGCGAGTCGTTCCGTGACTGGGTGAGGGTCTCCCGGTGGGGTGTGTAGCGACCAAGCAACACGCCTTCACCGAGGAGACCCTCATGCCCCACGCTAATACCCCGCTGTCCGAACTCGGCCGGCTGCGGATGGCCCGCCACCACGTCGAGCG
>JALOLM010000280.1 GCA_025455985.1 Candidatus Nanopelagicales bacterium
AAGCCGGCTCGCACGGCAAGGACACCCGCGGCATCTTCCGCGTGCACTGGTTCGACAAGGTCGAGATGTTCTCGTTCTGCGCCCCCGAGGACGCCGAGGGCGAACACCGGCGACTGCTGGGCTACGAGACCGCGTTCTTGGAGTCGCTGGAGATTCCTTTCCGGGTCATCGACGTGGCCACCGGCGACCTGGGGGCCAGTGCGGTGCGCAAATTCGACTGCGAGGCCTGGATCCCCTCGCAGTCGCGCTACCGCGAGCTGACCTCGACGTCCAACTGCACGACCTTCCAGTCCCGGCGGTTGCGGATCCGCACCCGGGACGGCAAGGCGACGTCGCCGGTGGCCACACTGAACGGCACCCTGACCGCGATCACTCGCACGATCGTGGCCTTGCTGGAGAACCATCAGCAGGCCGACGGCTCGGTGCGGATCCCGGAGGCGTTGCGGCCCTTCCTCGGTGGCCGCACCCACCTGACGCCCATCTGATGGGCTACCTGGTCGCCACAGACCTCGACGGGACGCTGCTGCGCGGGGACTTCACGGTCTCCGAACGTACCCGCCGGGCGCTGCGCGATGCCACCGACGCCGGAATCGAGGTGGTCTACGCGACCGGACGACCTCCGCGCTGGCTGCCCGAGGTGTACGAGGCCACCGGGCACCGGCCGATCACGATCTGCGCGAACGGGGCTTTGACCTTGCGCGGCGACGAGGTGCTGGATGTGGTGGCGATCCCCGCGCCGGTGGTGCAGCAGTTGTACGACCTGCTGTCCGCCTATGACGTCGAGTTCGTCTTCCACGCCGAGGAGTGGAACGGCCACGTCCTCAAGGTGCTGGCCGGTGCCCCGGACCTCGGGCAGGAGGACGCCGACTCGCTGCTGGAGCGGGTGCGGTCGACGGTCGGTCACCTGGTGGAGCCGACCCATTCGGCAACCGGGCGACTGCTCATTGAGATGGGCCCGGTGGGGATCACCAAGGCGAATGCGGTGGAGAAGGTGCGCGAGCAGTTCTTCCCCGGGTACACCCGGATCGCCGTCGGCGACATGCCCAACGACCTGGCGCTGCTGGAATGGGCCGACATCGCCGTGACTGTCGAAACCGGCCATCCATGGCTGAAGACACTGACGGAACGGGTACTGCCAGGTCCCGATGACGACGGATTGGCGATTCTGCTCGAAGATCTCATGGGCGGCACGTTCGGCGTGACGTGACCTGGTTCACACCGGCGTGACTTCGTTCACAGACGGTTTTACGTTGCCCGAATCGGGGGTACCTTCGATACGTCGGGTCTGGAAAACCCGTCGGAGAGTCCGACGACCAGACCCCCGCCGAAGCGTCACAGCGATGCACCGGGGACCCACAGCAATTGGGGCGAATCCGCGAAAGCGGTAGGGCACTTCTCTGCCCGAGTCCGACAGCTAACCCGGTAGGCGGCATGAGAAGGAGAGATAGTAATGCGCTCTGCGCAAACGCCCCGTATCCGCACGGCCGCAGCCATGACCGCTGGTGCCGTTCTGCTCGGCGGCCTACCCCTGCTGACCGCGACGTCGGCTCAGGCCGCCCCCGCCCCCGTCACCACGACCACGGCTCCGGCTCCGGTCGCCGACACTGCGGTGAAGACCAAGACCAAGAAGAAGACCAAGGCCCAGAAGAAGCGCGAGAAGCGCATTCGTGCCAAGAAGCGCGCCAACCGGCAGCGTTCCTCACTGGTCCGGGTCGCGCTGAACAAGCGTGGCAAGCAGTACGTGGCCGGTGCCGCTGGCCCGAACAGCTTCGACTGCTCCGGGTTCACCCAGTACGTCTACAAGAAGGCCACTGGCAAGTACCTGCCGCACTACTCCGGTGCCCAGATGAACAAGGCCCGCCGCGTGAGCAAGAACAACCTCAAGCCCGGCGACCTGCTGTTCTACGGGTCCAACGGATCCCAGCACGTGTCGATGTACATCGGCAAGGGCAAGATGATCCACGCCACGAACCCGCGCACCGACGTGCGGATCGACAGCGTGAACAACGCCTACTGGAGGGGCCGCTTCGCCGGCGCCGGTCGGATCATCAATAACTGACAGAGCCAAAGGAAGGGCCGTCGCAGATGTTGCGGCGGCCCTTTCTGCTGTGTGCAAGGCAATGCGGAAAACCGACAACCAAAGCGCCGGAAAACCCCACGGGTTCCACACCGCCGGGCAGTGAGCCAGCGCCCAACAGCCCCCCGCAGCCAAGCAATGCGGAAAACCGGCAACCAAAGCGCCGGAAAACCCCACGGGTTCATCAACCACCCGCTAATCGCTACCCGCGACCCGGGCCCTCACCGCGGATGGCGTCCAACCACACCGCCGACCTCGCAAACGACTCGTTGTCCGTCCCGGGGCGCACAACGGCGGCCTTGCCGTCGTGACGGGCGTAGGAGCCGAGGAACCGCACCTGCGCGCACAACCGGTGCAGACCCGCCAGCGCTTCGCCCACCCGGGCATCGTTGATGTGGCCCTCGCAGTCGACCGTGAAGAAGTAGTCGCCCATGACCTTCTTCGTGGGACGCGATTCGATCCGCGTGAGGTTGACGCCACGCACGGAGAACTCCGTGAGGATCTCCAACAGCGCCCCGGGGTGGTCCTGGCGCATGAACAGGACAAGCGTCGTCTTGTCCGCGCCGGTGGGCGGCGGGGGCTGACCGTGGGGCGCGACCAGCACGAACCGGGTCATCGCGTCGGGGTTGTCCGCGATGTTCTCAGCGGCTGCCTCGAGCCCCAAGGGTCCGCCGGCCCAGGGGGCGGCGATTGCCGCGTCGAACAGGTCCTCGCCGGCGACGGCCGCCGCGGCTGACGCGGTGGACATGGCTGGAATCACCTCGGCGTCGGGCAGGTTCGCGTGCAGCCAACCCCGGCACTGGGCCTGGGCGTGCGGGTGCGTGGTCACCCGCTTGACGTCCGCCAGGGCCACACCCGGGCGCACCCATAGGTGGAACTGCACCGGCAGCGTGGTTTCGGCGCCGATCATCAGGGGATCGCCGCTGGCCAGTTCGTCGAGGGTCGCGGGCACCGAGCCCTCGACGGAGTTCTCGATCGGGACCAACGCCGAGGCGGCCTTCCCATCGCGCACTGCCTGCAACGCCGAGGTCACCGAACCGAAGGCCTGCGTGGGCGCCTTGAGGTCCTGGGCATCCAGCAGTTGCATGAGCGCGGCCTTGGAGAAGGTGCCTTCCGGGCCGAGGTATCCGATCGGAGTCACGGGTCGAGCCTATGCGCCGCCCACTTCGCCGGGTGAGGCAGTTTCGGCGCGGGGTAGGGTCACGGCATGCACGACCCACTCGTCGACCTCGGATTCGCCAAAGTCGACACCCATCGCGCGCACCGCACCGGGGACCCGGAGGTGGTGTTCGGCCAGGGGAAGACCCCCGACCAGATCGTCGACATCATGGGCACCCTGCACGAGGCCCATCCGCAGCGGGCAGTGCTGGCCACCAGGATCGAACCCGCGGCCGCCGAGGCGCTGGCACAACACCTGCCGCAATGTGTGCTCGATCCGGTGGGCCGCACAGGCGTCCTGGGTCCACTGCCACAACCGCAGGGCACGGTCTTGGTCGTGTGCGCCGGCACGTCGGACCTTCCGGTGGCAGCGGAGGCAACCACGGCCGCACGGGTCTTCGGAAGCGCCGCGACGACCATCACCGATGTCGGTGTGGCCGGAATCCACCGCCTGCTGGCAGTGCGCGATCAACTCCAGCAGGCGGACGCCTTGATCGTGGTGGCAGGTATGGAGGGGGCCCTGCCCAGCGTGGTCGGCGGCCTGACCGGTGTGCCGGT
>JALOLM010000281.1 GCA_025455985.1 Candidatus Nanopelagicales bacterium
AAGGGCACGCTGAGCCACATCGTGGCCGAGCCCATCAAGGTCGAGCGCAATGACGCAGGGCTCATCGAGGTCAAGCGTCCGGACGACGAGCGCCGCAGCAAGTCGCTGCACGGCCTGAGCCGCACCCTCATCGCCAACATGGTGGTCGGGGTGACACAGGGATACAGCAAGTCCCTGGAGATCTCCGGCACCGGTTACCGCGTGGTGCCCAAGGGCCAGGGCCTGGAGTTCTCCCTGGGCTTCAGCCACCCGGTGCAGGTCGACGCCCCGGAGGGCATCACGTTCTCGGTGGAAGGTCCCACCAAGTTCACGGTGTCCGGCACGGACAAGCAGTTGGTCGGCGAGGTGGCTGCGAACATCCGCAAGCTGCGCAAGCCCGACCCCTACAAGGCCAAGGGAATCCGGTACACCGGCGAGCAGATCCGCCGCAAGGCCGGAAAGGCAGGTAAGTGATGAGCGTTGTAACCAAACTCGGAAGCGGCTCGAAGCGGTCCGTTTCCCGCAGTCGTCGGCACTCCCGGGTCCGCAAGAAGGTCACCGGCACGACAGCGCGCCCGCGCTTGGTCGTGTTCCGTTCGACCCGCCACGTGGAGGCCCAGATCATCGACGACACCGTTGGCAAGACCCTTGCCGCGGCATCGACCATGGAGGCCGACCTGCGCGCCGCCAGCGGTGACAAGACCGCCAAGGCCACTGAGGTTGGCAAGCTCCTCGGCGATCGCGCCAAGGCCGCCGGAGTCACCTCGGTGGTGTTCGACCGTGGTGGGTACCGCTACCACGGCCGCGTCGCGGCAGTAGCCGACGGCGCCCGTGAAGCCGGCCTGGAGTTCTAGGAGAAGACATGTCGAATCAGAGTCGTTCAGGCCGGGACCGTCGTGACGGCGGTCGCGGAGCAGAGAAGTCCCAGTACATCGAGCGCGTGGTCACCATCAACCGCGTCGCCAAGGTCGTCAAGGGTGGTCGGCGCTTCAGCTTCACCGCGCTGGTCGTCGTCGGTGACGGCGACGGCATGGTCGGTGTGGGCTACGGCAAGGCCAAGGAGGTGCCGGCCGCGATCGCCAAGGGCGTCGAGGAGGCCAAGAAGCACTTCTTCAAGGTGCCTCGGATCCAGGGCACGATCCCTCACCCCATCACCGGTGAGGACAGCGCCGGAGTTGTGCTCCTGCGTCCGGCCAGCCCCGGTACCGGTGTCATCGCCGGTGGTCCGGTGCGCGCCGTCCTGGAGTGCGCCGGTGTCCACGACGTCCTCAGCAAGTCGCTGGGTTCGGACAACGCGCTCAACATCGTGCGGGCGACCGTGAAGGCCCTGCAGGAGCTTGAGCGTCCCGAGCAGGTCGCCGCTCGACGGGGTCTGCCCCTTGAAGATGTCGCCCCGGCCGCATTGCTGCGCGCTCAGGCGGCGGGGACGGGTGCATGATGTCGAAGTTGAAGGTGACGCAGACCCGTTCGCCGATCGGCGGCACGGACTCGCAGCGCGCGACGCTGCGGTCGTTGGGTCTGCGCAAGATCGGCCAGACCGTTGAGATCGAGGACCGCCCGGAACTGCGTGGGATGGTCAACACCGTCATCCACTTGGTGGCGGTCGAGGAGGTTGACTGACATGACGCTCAAGGTGCATCACTTGCGGCCGGCCCCCGGGGCCAAGACCGCGAAGACGCGCAAGGGCCGTGGTGAGGCTTCGAAGGGCAAGACCGCCGGCCGTGGCACCAAGGGTTCCAAGGCCCGCAACAACATCTCGGCTGCGTTCGAGGGTGGACAGACCCCCTTGCACATGCGGCTGCCCAAGTTGCGCGGCTTCAAGAACCCGAACAAGGTGACCTTCCAGGTGGTCAACCTCGCCCAGATCCAGGCGCTGTTCCCCGAGGGCGGGGCAGTCACCGTGGAGAGCCTTGTAGCCAAGGGCGCGGTGCGCAAGAACCAGCCTGTGAAGGTGCTCGGCAACGGGGACATCTCGGTGGCCGTGCAGGTCGACGTGGACGCCGCCTCGGCGACCGCCAAGACCAAGATCGAGGCTGCGGGCGGGTCGGTCACGACCGCCTGACCACATCAGAGTTAGAGGGGCGTCGGGAAACCGGCGCCCCTTTTGCGTTGCGATCTTGCGTCCGCTCGCCCGCTGTTGCGAACTTACGCGGACACGCCAGCGTGTCGTGTCAACTTCGCGACAACGGCGGTATGCGGGCCGGCCAACACGGCGGTGCACCCGTCCCGGCCGCCTATCCTGGGGACGTGCAACGAAGGCAGTTTCTTGGGGGAGCCCTGGCGGCGGTGGCCCTTTCTGCGTGTAGCCGCGGCGCGAATCCACAAACTGACACCTACACCGGCAGCCTCGTGACCAGATGGGACACCGACCCGTGGGCGCGCGGTTCGTACTCCGCCCTGTCGGTCGGCGCACCATGGAGTGTCCGGCAGACCCTGGCCGACGCGCTGATTGGCGACCGGATCGTTCTCGCCGGTGAATACGTCGCCACCGACTACCCCGCCACGGTTCATGGCGCCTATCTCTCCGGGCAGCGCGCGGCGCAGGCGGTCCTGGCTCAGGTGCCTGACGCCCAGAAGGTCGTCGTGGTCGGAGCCGGTCTGGCCGGTCTTCGGGCAGCCGAAGTGCTCACCGATGCTGGCCGGGAAGTGGTGGTGCTGGAAGCCCAGAACCGGGTCGGTGGCCGCATCCGTACGGACTACTCGTTGGGGGTCCCGGCTGAGATGGGCGCGGCCTGGATCCACGGCGTCGTCGACAATCCCATGGTCGCTGTCGTCGAGCGGGCCGGTCTGTCGCTGGTCCCCACCGATTGGGACGATGCAGAGGCCAACGATGTGCGTACGGGCACGGCAGCGCCAGGCGTGGCGCAGGCCGACAAGCAGCTGCTGGCTGCGATGCGTCGCGCTTCACGCCCCAAACCCGCTGCTGCCGACTCCGTGGCTGAAGTCCTCGCGGCGCAGGGTTGGACCCCCGCCACGCCGGCCCAACAACTGGCGCAGATGACCGAGTTGACCATGGAGTACGGGGTCGATCCTGACCGGCTCGGGGCGCAAGCGCTCTGGGAGGGCAACTACTACCGCGGCAAGCACAAACTCGTACAAGGCGGTTTCGAGAAGGTCCCGCAGATGCTGGCGAGCGGTCTCGATGTGCGGCTCTCGACACCCGTGGACTCAGTCGCGGTGGAGGGCCGATCGGTCAACGCCGGAGGGGTCACCGCGGATGCTGCCATCATCGCGGTTCCAGCGTCGATGCTGCAGGCTGGCTCTCCGACGGTGGACCTGCCGGCGCGGGTGCGCACCGCGCTTGATCTGCTGATCACCGGGAACCTGGAGAAGGTCTTCTTGCGCTATCCGGATCAATGGTGGCCCAACGTCCAGATCATGCAGGCGATGAACTCGCCGGCTCAGCGGTGGTCGGAGTGGTACAACCTTGTCGGCCTGACCGGGGCGCCGGTCACCTTCGGATTCTCCGGTGGCGCGGCGGCACTCGAGCGTGACCGGGACGACGCGATGGTCGCCCAGGAGGCCGCAGCCGTGATTCAGGCGGCATTCCGGTGAACTGGCGGTATGACGCGCAAACCCCCGGTCGACGACCCCGCGGGGCTTGCTGAGGCAGTCGCGGTGTCGCCGTCCGCGTTCGGCGCAACGATCCCCTGCCCCGACCGCTGCCCGGCGCAGTCGGCCCTTGCTACCCTCGGGTCAGTACCAGTCATGTCTGCGCGCCCGACGGTGCGCGAGGAGGATCTTTGCTATCGCAATTCGCTGCGGCGTTCCGCACCCCGGACCTGCGCAACAAGATCCTGTTCACCCTTGGACTACACCGCGATCCAGAACTGTCTGACCCTGGTCGAAGGCAACTCGCTGTACGGGCTGATCAACCTGTTCAGCGGCGGGGCGCTTCTGCAACTGAGCGTGTTCGCGCTGGGCATCATGCCCTACATCACGGCGAGCATCATCATCCAGTTGCTCACAGTGGTCATCCCCCGACTTGAGGCATTGCGCAAGGAGGGTCAATCGGGTCAGGCGAAGATGACCCAGTACACCCGGTATCTGACGATCGGCTTGTCGGTCCTGCAGGCGACCGCCTTCATTTCGCTGGCGCGCACGCCGGGGCAGTTGTTCACCGGCTGTAACGAGAATCTGATCCCGAATCAGTCGATTCCGCTGATCCTCACCATGGTGCTCGTGATGACCGCCGGTGCGGCGATGTTGATGTGGTTCGGTGAACTGATCACTGACCGCGGCGTTGGCAACGGCATG
>JALOLM010000282.1 GCA_025455985.1 Candidatus Nanopelagicales bacterium
CAACTCGTCCTCGCCCAGCACCCGCAAGGCGGTGCTGAGTGCGGCATCTGAGGCCTGCCCGCCGGTACGGTCGATCGGGACCTGGCCGACCCCCTTGAAGAAGGCCCGGGTGAAGAACCCCTTGATCCCCTTGCCGTTGAAGTACTCGGCCTTGGCCAGGAAGGTTATGTGACGCGGTACCACCAGGGGCAGGAAGAAGGAATCGGAGAAACTCAGGTGGTTGCTGGCAAGGATCGCCGGCCCATCGGCGGGGATGTTCTCCAGGCCTTCGACCTGCGGGCGGAACAGCAGGCGCAGCCACGGACCGATCAGGATGTACTTGAACACCCAATACAACACCGACGGCCTCCCGAGACAACTTTCCCAGACCCGACCCTACGCGGCATCCGAAGTGTTGGGCAATGGCACCACGCAAGCGGTGGGCAAAGGGACCATTCCGTTATCTTTCGGTGGACGCATGCCTGGTTGTCGTGTAGTGCTCGTGCGATCATCGGTGTCGGAATGCAGGACCGGTTCAGGTCCTCGACCACGAAGAGAGGACATCGTGCCGCTGAACCCGGGCGCCGAGCCGTACACGGCCGAGGGCGATGACCTCGGGGTGCTGGTTCTGCACGACTTCGCCGGCTCCCCGGCTGCGGTCAAGCCGTGGGCGCGGCACCTGGCGAACGCCGGCCACACCGTGGCCACACCGCGTCTGCCCGGACACGGGACCCGCTGGCAGGACCTCAACGCCACCACCTGGCAGGACTGGGTCCAGGAGGCTGAGCGCTCGCTGGACTGGCTGAATCGCCGCTGCGGGGCCCTGGTGGTCATGGGCCTGTCCAACGGCGCCACCATCGGACTGCGTCTGGCTGAGCGCAGCAGCATTCCGGTGGCGGGCATCGTGGCAGTCAACCCCGTGGTGCACACCGAGCGCCGCGAGCAACGCGCGTTGCTGTCGGCCCGCAGATTCATCGCGTCGGTACCGCGACGGGCCAATGACATCAAACGGCCCGGAGCCGACGAGGGCGGGTACGACCGCATCCCCCTGCGGGCCGCCCATTCGCTGACCCTGTTGTGGGCGGATGTCAAGACGAACATCCACCGGGTCCAGCAGCCGATGTTGATCTACCGCAGCGCCGACGATCATGTCGTCGAGCCGTCCAACACCACGTGGTTGCTGGCCAATGCCGCCAGCGACGACGTGGTCGAGGTGATGCTGGAGAACTCGTTCAACGTGGCGACGCTGGACAACGACGCCGAAGAGATCTTCACCGGTAGCCTGCAATTCGCTGAACGGGTGGCGGCCTGACATGAGTGATCCGCACGACCCGGTCCCCTACGACCAGAACGCCTGGGAGCGCATCGTGGCCGACCTGGGTGACGAGATGCCCCAGCCGCCCCCTGTTCCTGCAACCGATCCGGTACCCGCTGTGGAACCACCGCAGCCCGAACCCGAGGACACCTACGTCCCTCCGGAGCCGCCTCCGCTGCCCAGACTGGACGTCGTGGGCCGGTTGGCCTGGGTCGGGACGCTGGGCGGGCCGATCCTGCTGTTCGCCGGCGTCCTCGCCCCGGGGGTCATCGGACCGACAGCCGTCACCCTGGGCATCCTCGCCTTCGTCGCGGGTTTCCTGACCCTGGTCCTGCGCTCCCCCAACGAGCCCGAGGACGGCTGGGATGACGGGTCGGTCGTCTGATCGACCGGTGAACTCCTGACGTGGCCGCTCCAGCGCAGACCGTGACAGGATTGAGTTCATGACCATCACTGAGGCCGTGCAGATGCAGGGCCATCTCATCGACTCCGGATTGCTGAGCAGAGCCCTCGACGACATCCTCGAGGCCGGTGCCGACTATGAGATCCAGGACCTCGTGTTCGGCAAGACCAAGAACGACGAGTCGACCGCCCGCATCGTGATCACCCACGACGACCCGGTTGTCATGAACGACCTGCTGGTCCGTCTTCAGAACCACGGCGTGAACCCCGTCGAGACCAGCGACGCGCAGACGGTCCCAGCACCCATGGACGGGGTGTTCCCCGAGGGTTTTCACTCCAGCACCAACTTCGAGACCTACGTGCGCATCGACGGGGACTGGATCCTGGTGCAGAACCCCGAGATGGATTGCGGGCTCGTGCTGCGCGACGGCGGGGTCATCACCGTCCCGATGTCCGACGTGATGCAGGGCGAGCCGGTGGTCATCGGTTTCCTGGGCGTCAAGGTGGTGGTGCCGCCGCCGCCGAAGCCCGAGTCGGAGTCGGTGTTCGAGTTCATGAACTCGGTCGTCTCGAGCGAGAAGCCGCAGGCGCTGCAGGTGCGTCAGATCGCGGATCAGATGCGGGACTGCAAAGCTGCCGGAAAGCGCATCTTGTGGGTCGGCGGTCCAGCCATCGTGCACACCGGGGGCGCTCCGGCGTTGTCCCGACTGGTCGAAGCGGGCTACGTGGACGTGCTTTTCGCGGGCAACGCCCTGGCGGTCCACGACATCGAGTCGAACATGTACGGCACGTCGCTGGGCGTCGACCTGAGCAAGGGCTCCGGCGTTGACCACGGCCATGAGAACCACATCCGCGCCATCAACCGCGTTCGCTCCTACGGCAGCATCGCCGGGGCCGTGGCGGCCGGCGCGATCACGGATGGCCTGATGCACTCCATCGTCAAGGCCGGCAAGCCGTTCGTCCTCGTCGGATCGGTGCGCGACGACGGTCCGCTGCCCGACGTCTACACGGACGTGATCGAAGGCCAGCGGGCGATGCGCGCCGAGTTGCAGGACGTCGGATTCGCGATCATGGTCGCCACCATGTTGCACGCCATCGCCACCGGGAACATCCTGCCGGCCTCCATCCCCCTGGTGTGTGTGGACATCAACCCGTCCACGGTCACGAAACTGTCCGACCGCGGCAGCGCCCAGGCACAAGGAGTGGTCACGGACATCGGACTGTTCCTGGAGCAGTTGGCCCTGGACCTCATCGGCAGATAAGGATTACGCGGGCACTGGTGGACCGCACGCGAAGTAGCCGGCCCCGGCGACAACCATGCTCCTCGCGCTGGCGTTTCGAGCGACTGCGGACTGCCCGCTCGAGGCACTCGTCTACCGCACCAGCGCCGTTCGGACTTCCAGGTGACGCAGCAGGAACGAACGCTCGTCGAGACCCTTGCGCCGCATCCAGGCGGTCACCTCACTGTTGCACTTGCTGGCGTTGCACGAGGCGCACGCCGGCACCACGTTGTCGAGGGTGTACCGACCACCACGGGAGACGGGCAACACACAGTCGCGCTGCAGTCCTCCCTCGTTGACACCGCAGTAGGCGCAGCCACCCCAGGCGGCCAGGAGTGCCGCCCACATCTGATCGTCCAGGTCGTGCTTGACGCCCTCCATACGCCGCTTGCGTCGGCGAGCGGCGCGAGCCCGCCGCGATCGATTCACTGCCACGGACGCATCGTAGGCAGATCCCGCAGTGGGAACCCTTGTGCGCGTCGCGCCGCGCAGGCGAGCCGCTGGAAGGGGTTCGCGTGTACTTGACGCGTCTGCGATCGCGGTTCTCTGCCGCATGCCGTTGTGAGATGTTGTGCCGTTGGTGTTAGAACTGCCCGCAGGTTCTGGCTCAGCGACGGCACAACCGCTGACCACGTGCGTCTGAGGGGCGAACCGGCCATACCGTCGAGGACCTGGCAGCACCGGCTCGCACCGGATCCAGCTCACACTCCCCCGCAAACCCGAAGCGCCACCGAAGCACACCCCGCCGCAACTCGACGGACCCTGGTGCCGCCCGGGTCGGCAGCGCTTGGCCGGCCTGTCGGTCGCGG
>JALOLM010000283.1 GCA_025455985.1 Candidatus Nanopelagicales bacterium
GGACCGTTCGACCACTGGCCGAAAGCCTGGGGATTCGACCACTGGTGGGGTTTCCTGTCCGGCGCTGCGGGCCAGTACGACCCCATCATCACCATGGACGACGCCATCGTCGGTATCCCCGAAGGCAACGACGGCCAGACGTACTACTTCCCGGACGACCTGACCGAGAAGGCCGTCGAATGGCTGCACGCAGTGCGCGCCCAGGACACGGCCAAACCCTGGATGATGTACTACTCCACCGGCTGCGCCCATGCCCCGCACCACGTCGCGCCGGAGTGGGCGGACAAGTACAAGGGCACGTTCGACGATGGCTGGGACGCACTGCGCGAACGCACACTGGACCGGCAGAAGGAACTCGGCATCGTCCCCGAGGACACCGAGTTGACCCAGCGACCGGACATCTTCCCCGCTTGGGACAGCCTGACCGACACCCAGAAGCAGCTGTACGTGCGGCAGATGGAGGTCTACGCGGGCTACCAGGAGAACGCCGACTGGAATGTCGGCCGACTGCTCGACGCGATCGACGAGATGGGCGATCTGGACAACACCCTGATCTTCTACATCTGGGGCGACAACGGCGCCAGCATGGAGGGCACGGTCACTGGCTCGTTCAACGAGATGACTTTCCTCAACGGCGTGGTACTCGACGCCGACCACCAGCTCGATCTCATCGAACAGTACGGCGGTGTGGAGGCCATCGGCGGAGAGCACACGGCGCCGCACGTGGCGGCCGCCTGGGCACACGCGATGAACACGCCGTTCCAGTGGGGCAAGCAGATGGCCAGCCACCTAGGTGGCACCCGCGACCCGATGGCGGTCGCCTGGCCGACGCGGGTGGCGGCCGACTCCGCGATGCGCACCCAGTTCACGCACTGCATCGACATCGCGCCCACGATCCTGCAGGCCGCCGGGATTCCGGAGCCGACCAGCGTGGACGGGATCGCCCAAGAACCGATGGACGGGACCAGTTTCCTCTACACGTTCGATGACGCGACCGCCGACGAGCAGCACACACGCCAGTACTTCGAGATGTTCGGTGGCCGGGCGATGTACGAGAAGGGCTGGTGGGCTGCATCTCGGCCCGACCGAATCCCCTGGGACTTCTCCCCGGAGACGCTGGCCAGGTTCGGCCCGGACTCCGGCTGGGATCCCGACCGCGACGCACCGTGGGAACTGTACGACCTCACCACCGACTTCTCACAGGCACACGACCTCGCTGCCCAACACCCCGACAAGGTGGCCGAGTTGCAGCAGTTGTGGTGGGCCGAGGCTGAGCGGAACCGCGTCCTGCCTCTGTGGGCGGGGGCGGCGCTCCTGTTCGGAATCCTGCCCCCTCTGCCGACCATCACCCGGTTCACCTTCGCCGGTGACGTACAGAACGTGCAGCGGGGCATGATTCCGCGGATCTTCGGTCGTTCGTACTCCATCGAAGCCGACCTGCACGTCCCAGAAAGCGGCGCCGAAGGGGTCATCGTGGCCAATGCCGACTTCATCGGCGGGTTCGGTCTGTGGGTGGATGAGGCCGGCCTGCTGCGGCACACCTACTCAATGCTGGGTGTGGAGACCTACAAGCAGACGGCCACCAAGCCCCTGCCCCCAGGCGACGTGAAGGTCAAGATGCTCTTCGAATCCGAGGAGCCGAAACCGGGAAGCGGTGGACACGTGAGCCTGTTCGTCAACGACGAACTCGTCGGGCAAGGGGATATGCCGCGCACAGTCCCGGTGGCGTTCACCAGTTACGCGGGGATGGACATCGGTCGGGACAACGGCCTGGTGGTTGACCTGGAGTACGAGACCAAGGCCCCGTACGAGTTCACCGGGACGGTTCATAACGTGGTGTTCGACTTGTCTCCGGAGAACCACGACACGGAGAAGACGCTGCACGAGCAGGCGCTGGGCCACGCCGTGGGCCACGGTGCGGCAGGCTGAGGTCCCATCAGGCCCTGTCGCTACTGCCGTCCTCGAGTCCTTCGGAGGTGGCCGACACCAGTACCTCGAACGCACTGACCCGATCGGCGGCGCTGATCATGACGGGGGCGGCGGCGACCTTCGAATCGAACGTGCCGAAGCCCCGCCGCATCGACCCGACATCGCGCCACTGCGTGGTGAAGATCCACACATCCGGCTCATCGGGGCTGCGGCCAACCCACCCCCGCAGGAAGCCATCGGCGCGCTGCAGAGCCCCCAGCAATTCCCTGGCCAGCGGCAGGAACTCATCCCCGGCACGGTGTTCGGTCACCACGATCATGGCGACAGCCTGCCACGAGTGATCCGCTCCGGGGGCGCCCCATAGCCTGAGGTCATGCGACTGGCACCCCGGCATTGGAGCACCGAGACGTGGTGGTGCTCGATCCACGGGCACGTCACGCCGGCCACCGCGGCCCGCTACCCCGGACGCGAACTGGCCACCGAACTCGACGACGGCACGCAGTTGGCGCGCTGCCTGCGCTGCGACACCTGGGTGCACACCCCAGTTCCCGATGTCGGCGCCACGCCCGCACCGCTGCCCGAACCTCTGCGGGGCAAGGCGCTGGACGAACTGGTTGTGGTCAGAGCCATCGCGCTCGAACGAGGCCTGCACGTTCTGTTCTTCCTCGCCCTGGCCGCATTCCTGATCCTCTTGGAGTTCGGCCTGCCGGCGATCCAGCGCGACGCCCAGACGATCCTGCCGCTGCTGGATCAGACCCGTGGCGGCCAGCAGCGAGTGGCCCGCTGGCTCAACGACCTGGTCAACCTCGACGGCGGGCACGTCTGGGTGCTGGCCCTGATATCGCTGGGGTATGCCGCCCTGGAAGCGGTCGAGAGTGTGTTCCTTTGGCGTGGGAAGCGCTGGGCGGAATACCTCACGGTCGTCGCCACCGCAGCGTTCTTGCCACTGGAGATCTTCGAACTGGCTGAAAAGGTGAGCGCGCTGAAACTCGGGGCACTCTCACTGAACCTGGCAATCCTGGTCTACCTGATCTGGACCAAGCGCCTGTTCGGAGTGCGCGGCGGCTTCAGCGCGCTCGAGCGGCAACGGGCCGCGGATGTCGACTGGGACAGTCTGCACACCCGCGCCCCGATCACCCCAGCAGTTTCGCCTTCTGGGCGGCGAACTCGTCGTCGGTGAGCACTCCCTGCGTGTGCAACTCAGCCAGTTGCTTGAGCTGGGAGATCTTGTCGTCCATGCTCTCAGCGGCCGGCGCCGGAGCGGCTGGGGCTGGAGCCGGAGCGGCGTACTGCTGCTGCTGCGGCTGCTGTGCCTGCTCCTGCTGTGCCTTCTTCTCCCAGCGGCCGTACTGGCGCCGGGACACCCCGTTCGACACGGCGGTGGCGGTTCCGGCGATCGCAGCGGTGCGGGCGACCCCGCGCAACAATCCGGGCATCAGTTGGTCTCCTTCGACTCAGCAGCTTCCACGGCTGCCAAAATGGCGTTGATCGGGATGCGGCCGTTGGCCACCAGTTGCGCGCCAGCCTTGACCAGCGCGGTGGCGAAGGGCGCGGCCCAGGTGTTCTCGTAGACCAGGATGGCCCCGATCGATCCCGGACTGAGCACGGCCGCGGTCTCAACGAGGTCCTCGTCGTCGAGAAGACCGCTGGAGGCCCCGGCGAACAGCGCGAAGTCGGTGGCTTGGAAGTCCCGAAGGTCATCCAGACTGATGACGGTCACGTCGCCCTCAGTCCCCTTGGCCAGCAGCGCCACATCCAGAATCCGGATCAGACCGCGGTCCACGAGGTCGATCAGATAGGGCAGCGCCTCACCGGTCGGGTTGCCGTTGGGGTACTCGACCACCAAGTAGTCG
>JALOLM010000284.1 GCA_025455985.1 Candidatus Nanopelagicales bacterium
TGCCGCACTTCTGGGAGTTCCCGACCGTCTCGATGGGCCTCGGCCCGCTGAACGCGATCTACCAGGCGCGCTTCTACAAGTACCTGCACGCCCGCGGCATCAAGGACACCTCGCAGCAGCACACCTGGGCGTTCCTGGGCGACGGCGAGATGGACGAGGTTGAGTCGCTCGGCGCGATCGGCCTGGCCGCGCGCGAGGAGCTCGACAACCTCACGTTCGTCATCAACTGCAACCTGCAGCGCCTCGACGGGCCGGTGCGTGGCAACGGCAAGGTGATCCAGGAGCTCGAGTCGTTCTTCCGCGGCGCCGGCTGGAACGTCATCAAGGTCGTCTGGGGCCGCAAGTGGGACCAGCTGCTCGCCGCCGACAGCGACGGCGCGCTGGTCAACATCATGAACACCACGCCCGACGGCGACTTCCAGACGTACAAGACCGAGGACGGCGGCTTCATCCGCGAGCACTTCTTCGGCCGCGACCCGCGCACCCGCCGGATGGTCGAGTCGTGGTCGGACGAGGAGATCTGGGCGCTGCAGCGCGGCGGGCACGACTACCGCAAGCTCTACGCGGCGTACAAGCTCGCCACCGAGACGACCGGCCAGCCGACCGTGATCCTGGCGAAGACGATCAAGGGCTGGACCCTCGGCTCGCACTTCGAGGGCCGCAACTCCACCCACCAGATGAAGAAGCTCACGCTCGAGGACCTGCTGGCGTTCCGCGACCGGTTGAAGATCCCGTTCTCCGACGACCAGATCGACGCGAAGCTCCCGCCGTACTACCACCCCGGACCTGACCACCCGCACATCCAGTACATGCTCGACCGGCGCCGCGAGCTCGGCGGCTACCTGCCCTCCCGCAGGCAGAAGTCACGTCCACTGGTGCTGCCCGGCGACAAGCCCTACGACGTGGTCAAGCGCGGATCGGGTGCTCAAGAGGTCGCGACGACGATGGCCTTCGTGCGCCTGTTCAAGGAGTTGCTGAAGGACCCGGAGATCGGCAAGCGGTTCGTCCCGATCATCCCCGACGAGGCGCGCACTTTCGGCATGGACGCGATGTTCCCCGTGCAGAAGATCTACAACCCCAGCGGGCAGACCTACCAGTCCGTGGACCGCGATCTGTTCCTGTCCTACAAGGAATCCCAGCAGGGCCAGATCCTGCACGAAGGGATCAACGAGGCCGGATCGGCGGCATCCTTCCAGGCCGCCGGCTCCTCCTACTCGACGCACGACGAGCCGATGATCCCGGTCTACATCTTCTACTCGATGTTCGGGTTCCAGCGAACAGGCGACCAGTTCTGGGCGTGCATGGATCAGAAGGTTCGTGGCTTCGTGCTCGGCGCCACGGCCGGACGCACGACGCTGAACGGCGAGGGCCTGCAGCACGAGGACGGGCACTCGCACCTGCTCGCCTCCACGAACCCGGCGGTCGTGGCCTACGACCCCGCGTTCGCCTTCGAGATCGGTCACATCGTCAAGGACGGCCTGCGCCGGATGTACGGCGAGGACTCCGAGGATGTCTTCTACTACTTGACCGTCTACAACGAGCCCATCGTGCAACCGGCCGAACCCGAAGGGGTCGACGTCGAGGGCATCCTCAAGGGAATGCACCTGTGGTCACGCGGTGAAGGTGACGGCCCCCGGGTGCAGTTGCTGGCCTCGGGCGTTGCGGTGCCGTGGGCCCTCAAGGCCCAGCAGATGCTCAGCCAGGACTGGGGCGTGGTGGCCGATGTGTGGTCGGTGACCTCCTGGACGCAGATGCGCCGGGACGCCCTGGACGCCGAGCGCAACGCCCTGCTCAACCCGGGCGAACCCGCACGGGTGCCGTACGTGACGCAGGTGCTGTCCGGCGTCGAGGGTCCGGTGGTGGCCGTCAGCGACTACATGCGCGCGGTGCAGGACCAGATCCGGCCGTTCGTGCCTGGGGACTTCATCTCTCTGGGAACCGACGGCTGGGGTATGTCCGACACCCGCGGCGCGCTGCGCAGGCACTTCCTGGTCGACGCGGAGTCGATCACCACGCAGGCGCTGGCGATGCTGGCCAAGCAGGGCAAGGTTGATCCCGATTCGGTGGTCACCGCAGTCGCCCGCTACAAACTGGACGACCCAGGCGCGGCCGACGCGGGCAACACCGAGGGCGGCGGCTGAAGGGACGGAGGTAGCTACGCCCGGCCCTGGGCCCGGGCGGCCTCCCACAGAGCCTCGCGGGCGTCCGGGTGGGCGGCGTGGTCAATGAGTTGGCGCACCTGCTCGCGTTCTTCGTTTCCGAAAATCTGCGCCAAGCCGTACTCGGTGACCACCGAGGAGTGCTGAAACGAGGTGATCGGCCCCTCGATCAGCGGCACGATGGTGGAGACCTGGGCCCGCGGGTGCCACGACGGCAGCGCGATGAAGGCGTGTCCGCCCGGGGAGTGCAGGGCGCCCACGATGAAGTCGGTCGAACCGCCGAAGCCGGAGTAGATCCGGCCCTTGATCCGCGACGCGTTCGCCTGGCCGTAGAGGTCCACCTGCAGCGCGGAGTTGACGCTGACCATCGCTGGCGTGCGGCTGATCCGGCCCGGGTCGTTGGTCACCTCGGTACGGCGCATGCGCACCCGGCGGTTCTCATCGAGCCAGTCGTAGAGCCGCTGACTGCCGAATACGAAGGACGCGGTCAACGGCACATCGGAGTCGAAGCACCCCATCTCGTTGAGCGGCAGCACACCGTCGGAGAACATCTCCGACCAGATACGCAGACCGCGCCGGCCGGTCAAGGACGTGAGCACCGCATCCGGCACTCCCCCGATGCCCAACTGCAGCGTCGCACCGTCGGGGATACGGCTGTAGATCCGGCCTGCGATGGCCTGCGCCACCTCGTCCGGCGGACTGGGTTCGAGGGCCATCAGCGGCTCATCGACCTCGATGCAGTAGTCGATGTCGTCCACGTGCACGAGGGCATCACCATAGGTGTGCGGCATCTTGGGGTTGACCTGCGCGATGATCAAGCCGCCGCGATCGCGCACCGACTCCAGCACGGCGGGCAGGATGTTGACCTCCAAGCCCATGGACACCACCCCGTCGCGCGGAGTGGAGGTGTGCAGGAGCAGCACATCGACGGGTAACTGGTAGCGCAGGATCACCGGGGTCAAGCTCAAGCGGCACGGGTAGTACATCAGCGTCGGGCTCTTGCGCATCCCGGGACCCACGAAGGTGGTCTCGTGCACGACCTCCGGTCGCGTCGGGATGGACCCCTGCGCGTTGAGCATGTGCAACGTGTAGGAACTCACCGCCTCGTCGACCACGCGTAACAGCGTCTGCGGAGTGGCGAAGTTGCCAGGGGCGACAATGCGCGGATGTGGACCCAATGAGGCCAGCCGACTGGCCAGGTTCTCCGGTCGGAGGGTCTTCACAGTGTGGGCTCCATCTCCCCGCCGCCCTCAAGCACGCGGTCGATCCAGTCGAGCAGCGTGCCCGGATCGAACGGTTTGGGCAGGAATACGTTGGCCCCGGCGCTCCAGCCCGCCCAGGTGGTGGCGTCATCGGAGGCCGCGGTGAGCAGAATCACCGGAAGGTCCTGGGTCACGGGCCGAGCGCGAAGCTCGGTCAGCACATCCAAGCCGCTCATCCCCGGCATCATGATGTCGAGCACGACACAGTCCGGCAGGTCGTCTTCACTCAGCGCGGTCAATGCCGAAGGTCCGTCCACGGCTTCGACCACCACGTGATCCTCGAGCTCCAGGGTGTCCCGAATAACGTCGCGAACGCTGGGCTCGTCATCGACGATCAGGATGGTGGCCATCTATTTCCCT
>JALOLM010000285.1 GCA_025455985.1 Candidatus Nanopelagicales bacterium
CACGCGGCGCTGCAGGCGGGCGTGGAGCTGCTGGACACAGCCAACGTCTACGCCCCGGACGCGGAGCACTTCGGCCACAACGAGGAGTTGGTGGCCGAGACGCTGGCCGGGTATTCGGGGCCGCGTCCGGTGGTGGCGACCAAGGGCGGCATCACCCGGGAGCCCGGCGAGGTCTGGGGCCGGTCCGGAACGCCGGATGCACTGCTCGCCGCCGCCGAATCCTCCGCCCGCCGACTGGGCGTCGACTCGATCGACCTCTACTACCTGCACCGGGCCGATCCTGCGATCGCGTACTCCACGCAGATCACGGGTCTCAAAGCCGTGCGGGAACGTGGCCTGGCCCGGCGCATCGGGGTTTCCAACGTCAATGCCGCGATGCTGCGTCGCGCCCTCGAGGTCGCCGGCGGTCCGGACGACGGCGGGATCGTCGCGGTGCAGAACGAACGATCGCCGAACTACCGCGCCGACTCCGACGTGCTGGAGTTGTGCACGGCAGCCGGGATCGCCTACCTGCCGTGGTCGCCACTGTCGGGCGCGGGGGTCTTTGCCGAGCACGCTGCGGCCCACGCCGTGAGTCCGCAGCGACTCACCATCGCCTGGCTGCTGGCCCAGTCGCCGGTGGTCATCCCGATCCCGGGCAGCACCCGGCCCGAGACGATCCTGGACTCCGTGGCAGCGCGGGACCTGCAGCTCTCGGTCTCTGAGGTCGAGGCGTTGTCGGCCTTGCCGTGTGCGCAGCAATCGTTGTACCCCGACGACGCTCCCCCGCCGCCGCTGTGAGGTCGTTGCGGATCGTCCTGGCGGTGCTGCTCCTGCTGCTGGCGGGATGTTCGGCCGACCCCCCGGCACCGGCCGAAGTCCGGCTGGAGGTGCGCGAGAGCCCGCAAGGAATTGCGTGGGCCGAACTGGGAGCGGGGCCGCCGTTGTTGATGCTCAACGGCACCGCCTCGCCGATGGCCGAGTGGGATCCGGCCTTCCTGCAGGCGATGTCGGCCGGGCACCGTGTGATCGTCATCGACTACCCCGGGCTTGGCGCGTCGACCGCTGAACTCGCGCCCACGTTCGCCGGCATGGCCGACCAGGTGGCTCGATGGGTGGGTTCATCGCGCAGGAACTCCTGCGCCGGCACCCGGAACGATTCAGCGCGGCAGTCCTCGTCGGGACCAATCCGGGAGGACCCGACACAACGCTGGGTCCGCGCTGGGTGCAGCGCGCCGACAGCGATCCCGACGCCGGTCTGGCGACGTACCTGCGCACCAACTACCCGCGCAACGCCTGCGCCCAAGCCGCGGGCGAGGCGTTCTTGGAACGGCTGGAGGACGCCGTCGACTCCGGGCGATACCCGGTGTCCGACGTGCCCGCGTCGACCTACGACCAGATGGTCGCCGCTGAGGATCCGTGGCTGGAATCGCGGGCCAACCTTGCGGGCCTGCGTGATGTGGAGGTGCCGGTTCTTGTGATCGTCGGCGACCAGGACGTCATCACACCTGCGGACAACAGCAGGCTCATCGCCTCGGCCATCCCTGGCGCGCAGCTGACTCTGGTGACCGGCGCCGGCCATTCCGCGCTGTTCCAGGCCCCGGAGGCGACGGCCTCGGCGATCGACATGTTCCTGGACGGGGGTGCTGCCTCCGCAAACGTTGCATCCGGTTGCGGTGAGCGCGCCTTTCAGTGAAGAGATGACTGCTGCTGGTTTCCGGTTCTTCTACCCGGTGCCCGTCGGCGTACTTTTCGGGTTGGGCCGCAGGCCGAAACACTCTTGATCAACCTGATAAGTACGGTTTGACGCCCGAAATGTCGTAAAGATGGCGAACTTGGCGTACCTTTCGGGTTGATCAAGAGGGTGCGCCAACCGCAAAAGTACACAGATCGTCTTGCACCAGCAGGTGCACGTGAGGCCGGCGCGAATTGGGGCTGCCTGTCACCGAAGCCGAGCGCACCGACAACCTCTCACCGGCCTCTTACCCGCATCAGGTTCCGCTCACGTACCCCCGGCCCACAGTGAAAGCACCGACGAAAGGAATCGACATGATGAAGAAGATCGGAACCGTGGCCGGTGCGAGTATCGCGGCGTTCGCCGTGGGCGCCACCGTGGCCGGCGGCATCGCCATCGCAAGCGCCGAGGACAACAACACGTCGACCGGTTCCACCACCACGATGATGGGCCGAGGCGGTCCGATGGGCATGGGTGGCCCCGGCGAAATCGTGACCGGCGCCGACGCCGAAAAGGCGATTGCTGCTGCCCTCGCCGCTCAGCCTGGCACCGCCGACCACGCCCACAAAACCCCCGCTGGCGGCTATGTCGTGATGGTCACGACCACCGACGGCAAGCGGATCGTGGTCAGCCTCGATGCGGACTTCGGGGTCACCGGTCAGCAGGAGATGACCGGTCGCGGTCCTGGGCACGGAACCCCGGCCACTGCTGAGGAGACCCAGAAGGCAACCGACGCGGCGCTGGACGAGGTACCTGGCGCAACGGTCTTGCAGGTGTTCAAGCGGGACGACGCGGGCTTCGCGGTTCTGGTCCGCACCGACGCGGGCAAGAAGAAGGTCGTCCTGCTCGACACTTCATACAAGGTGGAGTCGGTCCAGAACGCCCCAAAGCGGGGCCACGGCCGCCACGGGCACATGGGCAAGGACGTGACCGGTGCAGCTTTCAAGAAGGCTGAGGCCGCAGTCCTGGCTAAGTACGACGGCGCTACCGTCCTGGACGTCCACAAGGTAGGCAAGAAGTACGTGGCCGCCACCAAGAAGCAGGACGGGACGGTGATCCTGGTCAAGCTCAACGCCGACTTCGAGATCACCGGCACCGCCACGATGGGCTTCGGCCGGGGCCACGGGCCGATGCCGATGTCCCCGTCGAGCGCGGCATGACACCGGTGCGCCGCGCGGCCGACCCCCGGGCTGCGCGGCGCATCGGGCCGCCCACGGCAGACTCACTGACATGAAGGTTCTTGTCGCCGACGACGACCGCGCGATCCGCGAGTCGTTGACCACGGCTTTGGAGATCAACGGCTACCAGGTCACCGCCTGCAGCGACGGTGTGGAGACGTTGGCTGCGTTTCGCGAGGGCAAGCCCGATGTGCTCGTCCTCGACGTGATGATGCCCGGCGTCGACGGCCTCGGTGTGTGCCGGGTGCTACGCGCGGAGGGCGACCGCACCCCGATCCTGATGCTCACCGCCCGGGTCGAGACCGCCGACCGCGTGGCTGGCCTCGACGCCGGCGCCGACGACTACGTGCCCAAGCCGTACGACATCGACGAGGTGCTGGCCAGGTTGCGCGCCCTACTGCGGCGTGCCGGTGAGACCACCTCCAGCGACGATCTGGTCGTGGCCGATGTGCGCTTGTCCCCGGGCTCGCGGCGGGTGTGGCGCAACGGGCGTGAGATTGAGTTGTCCAAGACCGAGTTCGACCTGCTGGAACTGCTCATGTTCAACGCAGGCATCGTCCTGGAACACCACACCATCTACGAGCGGATCTGGGGTTACGACTTCGGCCCCGACTCCAAGAACCTCGCGGTCTACGTCGGGTACCTGCGCCGCAAACTCGGCGCTCCCGAGATCATCCGGACCGTCCGCGGGGTCGGCTACAGCGTGCAAGCGCCATGAGCCTGCGCACCCGACTCGCATTGGCCTTCGCCGTGATGGCCGTGGCGGTGGCCGCGCTCATGGGCGTGATCGGCTACTCGGCGACCGCCAACCAGCTCGAGCGGTCGGTCGACCAGTCACTGCTCAACATGGGTGGCCGGATGATGGACGGCCCCGGCGACCGCGACCGGGATCGCGACAACATCGCGACCGTGCTGTCGGCTGATGGCCAGGTTGTCCAGAGCGTCGGCGAGGTGCAGATTCCCGTGACCGACGCCGATCGGGAGGCCGCCGCGTCGACCCGGTCGTATGCCAGCGCCCGGACGCAGACGATCGACGGCAAGCCCTATCGGGTGGTCACAGTAAGCGCTGGTGACGGTCGGGGCGCGCTGCTGATGGCCCGCGACTGGTCAGAGAGCGCGGCCGTACTGCAACGCCTTGCCCTCGTGCTGCTTGTCTGCGCGCTGGTGCTGGCCAGCATCGCTGCGTTCGTCGGCTGGTGGTTCGCCCGCCGGATCACCCGGCGGCTCATCGACTTGACCCACACCGCGGGCGAAGTCAGCCAGACCGGCCGCTTGGATCTCACGGTCCCCGGCGGCGGCAAGGACGAGGTCGGTCGCCTGGCGGCATCGTTCAACGCGATGCTCGGCCGGTTGGCTGCGTCCCAAGCCGACCAGCAGCGACTGGTGCAGGATGCGGGCCACGAGTTGCGCACGCCTTTGACATCGCTGCGCACCAACATCAGCCTGCTCGAGCGCTTCGACGACCTCACGCCCGAGGTACGCGAGCGGGTTCTGGCGGACTTGAAAGGTGAGTCGCGGGAGTTGACCGGCCTGGTCAACGAAGTGCTGACGTTGGCCGGTGGGCAGGGCGGCGAGGGTGAACCGGCGCCGGTGACTTTGTCGGCCATTGTGAAGTCCGTGGCGACGCGCGCCCGTCGCCGCACCGGCCGGGAGGTGACCCTCTCAACGGATGACAGCGTGGTCGTCGCCAACGCCGCGGGGCTGGAACGGGCGGTGTGGAACCTCGTGGAGAACGCTGCGAAGTTCGACACGGACGCTGGACCGATCGACATCACCGTTGCCGACGGAGTGGTCGAGGTGCTGGACCGCGGGCCCGGGGTGCCAGCAGAGGAGATGCCGCACGTCTTCGACCGCTTCTACCGGCCCGTCTCCTCGCGCAGCATGCCTGGTTCGGGCTTGGGCTTGGCGATCGTCAAGGATGTTGACGGTCACCTGACCCGCCATGTCTTTGTAAGTCGGTAGGCATCCAAGGTGGCGGTTGCTGGTGCAGTGAGGGTGAGTCTGACCCACAGCCGCTTCCCGTTCCCTTTCGGCGTGAAGGTCACGCGTCCTGTTTGGCTGATCTTCGCTCGTCCGAGTCGCGGGTTCGTGCCCTTGGCGGTGCGACGGGTCGACCACGTCACACGCGGTGTCGCGGGCACACCACCTGTTGGGATGACCGCCGCCGGAAGCAACACCGTGGTTCCCTTTGACTTCACCTTCTTGGGCAAGGTGACATCGGCACTTTGGGCAGTGGTCGGATCGGGTTGGGTCGGATCCGGCGGGGTCGGATCCGGCGGGCTTGGCGCCGGAGGGGTCGGGGAAGCAGGCAGGTCCAGAGTGCCGGTGAGATACCACCCGAGGCCCTGCGCAGCGATGTCGTACACCTGCAGGGGCACACTGCAATCGCCCGAGCGGTTTGCCTGCCTTGCGCGCCGGTGCTCACCTCCGTACCCGCCGACGATAGTTGGACCGTCTGGCTCAGCGTGCACACCAAGTTGCTCGACAGTGTGAACGAGTAGGGCCAGGAGAGGTCGACTTTGCCATTGGCGTCAATCGTTCCGGAGATGTCTGTCGGGTTGACCTGATCCGTCGAGCCGGTCCCGACGACCAGGGTGGGCCACGTCTGTCCGGCAGCGGGGAATGTCAGCGTGTTGCCCGTCAGAGTGCCCTGCCAGGTCACCTTTCCCTGGTCCGTCCAGTAGACGAAGGACTCGAGGGCGCCGTTGAGGGGCCGCTTGGGGAATCTGACGTAGGTGCAGTTCGAAACGTACATCGGCTGCACGGGGTTACCGCCGCCGCAGACGTCGAGGGTGACCGTCGCAGGCCCGTCATTGAGGTCGATCGCTGCCGCGGGTGGGGCGGCGGCAAGCCCGAGTATCAGTGTGCCTGCTCCCAGCAACGCCTTCATGATCCACTCGCTTCCGCCGTGGCGAGCCTAGACCCTC
>JALOLM010000286.1 GCA_025455985.1 Candidatus Nanopelagicales bacterium
TCGATCGGGTCCTCCAGGGTGTAGGAGTTGAAGTCGCCGATCAAGAGAACATCCGGGTCACCGCTACTCGTGGGGTCGCCGGCAAGCCAGTCGACCACAGCCTCGGCAGCGGCCTTGCGTGTCCCGTTGCACTCGCCCTGACCGTCACCGGTGTCGGGGTCGCCGACACACGGCGCGCCCTTGGACCTGAAGTGGTTCACCACGACGGTGAAGTGCTCCCCCGCCGCATCGCGGAACGTCTGCGCGAGCGACGGGCGAGGCGAGTCGACGACGTCCAGGGTCTTGAACGAACCCACCGGCGTGACCGCGGCGGTGCGATACAACAGCCCTGCCCTGATCATGTCCGCACCGATCAGGCCGGTATCGACGAAGCCATAGCCGGGCAGTCCCCCCACGAGGTCGGCCAGCGGCTCGACACCGGGAGTGTTCTCGATCTCCGTCAGTCCGATGATGTCGGCGTTGAGCCCCTTGAGCGCAGCGAGCAGCTTGTCACGCTGGCGGTTGAACTCCCCCGCCTCGTCCCAGCCCCGACACCCCCCGTCCTTATCGGGCCCGCAGTTGGACGCTGGCCCCCCGGTGAGGAAGTAGTTCGTCGCGTTGACTGAGGCCACGCGCAACGTGCCTCCGCTGGGCGCCGATGGGCGCGCGTTGACCGCCGTGTACTGCGCAGCGGAAGTCGGATACACGCGGAATGCGGAGAAGTCGAAGCCGAGAATACCCACCGTGTTCGTCACCGTGTCCCCGCCACGGAAGAGGTTGTCCAAGGAGAACAGTTGGCCATTGGGGTGGCGCAGCGCAGTTGGGTACTGACCCAGGGAGTTGTCGTCGAGCACAACGCGCCGCAGGGCATTCGTCTGGGTGCGCGCTGTCGCCGCAGCCCCCGGTTCGTCGAACAGCCGGGTTTCCCCTGGCAACGGCAGGCCCAGGACGATCTCGCCAGTGCGGTCGAAGTTGTTGGTGTCGGAGATGACCAACTCCTGTGGCAAGCGCACCAGCATGGCCTCGTACCGCTCGGGCGCCGTGGTCGAGGCGAAGGGCAGCGTGACGTCAGTTGTTGCGACCGAGCCGGTGCCGCAGGAGACGATGTCGGTCACCGCCGATGCGTCAGCATTGGACCCGTTGATGGTGGTCTGGCCGTAACGGTCACGCGCGTACCCTGTCACCCGCACCACCTGCCCGGCGCTGACCCGGTCGGCGGTGCCGGTGTACACGAAGATCCCGTCCGAGGTCGCCGGGTCGGCGTCACCCGACGGATCCTGTAGGTAGAAGCCCCCCAATTTCGCCGCACCCTCCAGGTCGGCGGCGACGACACCCTCGGTTGTCACCGGGCCAGTGATCGCCGGACTTGACCCCGAGCCCTGAATGGCCGGGATGGGGGTGAACGCCCCTGGGCACAGCCCCGTGACGTTGAACGTCACCACGCGATCGGCGACCATGGTGTCCGGCGGGTCGCTGCTGTCCTGGTCGCTGACCTGGGAGGCGAACACCGTGAGGGTGCACGTCTCGCCTTGGGCGAGGACCGACGCGGGATCGATGGTGAACACCGAGGGAGTCCCGGTCACGGTCCCGGGCACGCTGCCGCTGGTTGTGCAGGTCAAGGAGAACCAGGAGCCGGTGACGTTGACCGGCTCGGAGAAGGTCACTGTCAGGTTGCCGGCCGGCAACGTGCCTCCAGCATCGGCTGGCACTGTGCTGCTCACGACGGGTGCGGCGTCCGGGCCGGTGCAGGGTGTGAGGGTGGAGCCGGTGTTGCGTGGATTCGGGGTTCCGCTTGAGAAGTTCGTGATGTTGTCGTCGGTATCGGTGCAGCCGCCATTGAGGCGCAGCCCCGCAGCGGTGCCGCTCTGTGCCGGCGCGGGCCCGGAGCCTTCGTAGAAGTCCGCGGTCGGGCCGTACCCGACGAAATCGCGGATCAGAACCAACTGCCCGGCTGAGCAGGGAGAAGACCCTCCGTTGCACGCCAGGCCCGCCGTCGAGTTGACCAGGGCGACCTTTCCCCCGGAGACGCTCATGTTGGTGCTGCCGACCGCGTCGGGCGTCGGCAGCGGCGCGCCGGTCGTGCCGCCGGCCAACTGGACGAGATACCGCTGACCCGGCTGAAGGGTGCCGGAAAGCTGAGTCAGGGGATTGTTGGCGAAGGTGCCGGTTCCACTCGCACTGGCATACTGCACTGACATCCCGGTCAAGGAGACGGCCGTGTTGCCACGGTTGAATATCTCCACGAAATCGTGGGTGTAGGTGGCCAAGGAGTTGCTACCTCCGCCGTAGACCTGACCGATGACCACGTCCGCGGAAACGGCCTGCGCCGGCGCGATTGGCGAGAACGGAATGACCAGCGCAAGTGCCCCGATGAAAGCGATGGAACGTGTCATGGCTCCTCCTCAAGGAACCGCACGCAGGTGGAATCGCAGCGCTCCCACCTGCACACGCTACGCCCGATTCGCTGGCAGGGAACCCGTCGTTCGGTGCTACCCGAACGTCAACCAACAGGGCTTAGCGGCGCTTGCCGTTGACGTAGACCACCCGCTGGCCGAACGGCTCGTGGGTTTGCGTGCCCGCGGCGGTCAGCGTCACGCTCACCCGCCACTTCTTCCCCAGCGGCTTCACCAAGACCGCGCCACCTTTGCGCAGGACCTTGACCTTGCCCTTGGCCTTAACCTTCGCGGTCACCGGAACACCGGCCGAGGTCTTCGCGCCCTTCTTGACGATCACCGTCACGCCGCGCTTCTTCACGCGCTTAGGAACCTTGACTTTCTGCACTCCAAGGGGAGTCACAGCAGTTCGTGCCCCCGGCGAATCCCCCACCGCGTTGCGTGCCACCACATCGAGCTCGTAGGCCGTGCCGTTCTGCAGTCCGGAGACCACACAACTGAGCCCGCTGGTCTCGCACCTCGCCCCTCCGGGCGAGGCGGTGACGACGTACCCCGTCACGGGCCGGCCGCCATCGTCGGCGGGAGGTTGCCATGAGACGACGGCTCGCGCGTCACCGCGGGAGGCAGAAGCGGCCTGGGGCGCACTGGGCCGGTCGGTCGTCAGGGCCAGCGCGTGCCCGTTCCCCAGAGCGAGCGCGATGACTTCCGTACCCTGGAAGGCAGGAACCTTCACCGGGACGGTCGAATCCTGACCGGTGCCATTGTTGTCGCCTCTCCCCCAGCACAGCAGTTCTGCATCACCGACAGCACAGGTGAAGTAACTCCCCACCCTGATCCCCGTGACGGTTCGACCCGCCAGAGCACCGGACCGCTCCACCGCCACAGGTGCGGGGCGGTCGTCCGTCGTGCCGTCACCCACCTGTCCGAACTGGTTGTCACCCCAGCAGTAGGCGGCGCCATCAGCGAGTGCACAGGACGTGCGCAGTCCCGCACGCACCGCCGTGACGGTCTTGCCGGCCAACGCGCCAGACATGTCGACGGGCGTGAGGGCAGCCTTCGGCGCGAATGTGCCGTCCCCCAACTGGCCCTCGTTGTTCAGACCCCAGCAGTACGGCGCCCCATCTGCCACAAGGCAGCCATAGAGCAAACCGGCACTGATGGACGTGACGTTCTTACCGGTCAGATAGCCACCCGGGTCCGGGACTGCGGTGGGCACGAGGGTGGGTACCAGGGAGAAGCCGTCGAAACGCTCACCCCAGCAGTAGGGAGTTCCATCAGCCAGCACGCAGCTCTCGGTGTCCCCGGTGGTGAGGGCCGTCACCTGCCTGCCTGCTAGGGCGCCCATGATGTCCACGGCCACCGGGGTGAGGCGATTCGTCGTCGTCCCGTCACCGACCTGCCCGGAGACATTGAGTCCCCAGCAGTACGGCTTGCCATCCGCGAGTGCGCACGTGTGTGCACCACCAGGACTGAACGATTGAATGGTCTTCCCGGCAAGAACCCCGGACCGTTCGACTGCGACAGGGGTGGAGCTGTTCGCCGCGGTTCCGTCACCGAGCTGGCCATAGGCGTTGAAGCCCCAGCAGTAAGGGTCGCCCTCAGCGACAACGCAGGACGTGAACGTGTCGGCGCTGATCGAGTCGATCCTCTTGCCCGAGACCACCCCTTGGTCCACCGGCGCCGGAAGGGGCTGTGCGACGGGGTTCAGTGATCCCATGAATCCGTAACCGAAGGGATCTCCGCCCCACGCCCACAGCGTTCCGCCATCGTTCGCGTGGGCAGGCACAAGTCCGAAACCGCTCATGACAAGCGCTGAGGACAGCGCCAGTCCCGTCACCCGTCGGGTTACTCTCACCGGCGCCTCCCACCGCTCGAGGATTGCAGTCTAGGCGCAACGGGCAAGAGCCCATAGTCCACCGAACCGTCGACCCTAGCGCCGCTGCGGGGTCCCCCGGTTCAGGTGCGCCATCGCCTCGGTCAAACCCTCAGTCGTCAGCGGGAACATCTCGAACACCCGCCCGATGTCCTCGATCGTCGTGCCCATCCAGCGGCTCAGCGGCTCCGGGTTGAGCCAGCAGGAATCCCGGAAATGGTCGTCGAGCATGTGCAACCACTCCAGACCGGAAACCCGGGTGGAATCTGTGGCGCTCCAGGGCCCGGCCTGGCCGAGTTCGTAGGGCGCCATGTAGGCATCCCCAACCATGATCAACTTGTAGTGAGGCCCGCATTCGCGCAGCAGGTCGTGCACCCAGGTCGGCTCCGTGAACCGGTCAGTGCCATAGACCTTTCCGTAGACGCAGTTGTGGAAGTAGAAGGTGCGCAGTTCCTTGAAGTGGGTGGCCTTCTTCGTGGCGCTGAAGAGCTGACTCATCAACTGTGTGTAGGGGAACATCGAGCCGCCGACGTCGATCATCAGGATCACGTGGGTGTTGGGCTTGCTCGGCGGGCGGGTCACGACCTCGATCTCGCCGGCGTTGCGCGCCGTTTCGTCAATGGTCGCGTCGATGTCGAGCTCGACCTGTGCACCCTCGCGCACGAACGCCCGCAACCTGCGCAGGGCCACCTCCATTTGCCGGATGTCCAGCGTGACGTCGGAGCGATAGGGCCGATAGTTGCGCGCGTCGGCGATCCGGATCGCCGCCCGGCCGCCCCCGGAACTGCCCGTGCTCAAGCCGGCTTGCGCAACCCCGCCCTGCCCGAGCGGGGACTTGCCGCCGGTGCCGATCCAATAGGGCCCACCGTCGTGGCGCTCGGTCTGCTCGAGCTTGCGCTGCTCGAACATCTCCATCAGCTCGGCGAGCTCGGGCACCTCGTCGCTGTTCTCAGTCAGCCGCACATTCTGTTCGTCGAGCCACTCGCGTAACTGCTCGGTGAGCGAGGTGTCCCAGGCGAGATCGCCGTACTCAGCGAGGAAGGCGCGATCGAACGCGTCGAGGTGTCCCTCGTGGTGGACCAACGTCGCGCGCGCGGCGTAGTAGAAACCGCGGACCGTGTTGTCGTGCACGCCCGCCTTGAGCGCCGCGGACAGAGCCAGCGCCTCCGTGACTCCCACGGCGACGTCCTGCTCGCGCAGCCGATACAGCAGCCCGAGGAAGAAGGGCGCGGGGTTTTGGTGAGGATCTGACACCTCACGTGTCACTTCTTCACCAAAAGGCATCAGAACCGCCGCGTCGACCGATTGCGGAAGGCCTCGAGATCCTGCTCCTTCTTCAGCAAGGTCCCCAAGAACGGCATCTCGTCGCCAATCTCCACCTCGCCGATGCCCGCTGTCTGCAGCATCGCGATCCAGTCGACCAGCTCGCTGGTGCTCGGTGGCTTGCGGATGCGGTCCATGCCGCGCACGGCGAAGAAGGCGCTCAACGCTTGCTCAAGCAGGTCCTGGTCCAGCCCGGGGTGATGCACCCCCACGATGCGCGCCATGAGTTCGCGGTCCGGGAAGTCGATGTAGTGGAAGATGCAGCGGCGCAGGAATGCATCCGGCAGTTCCTTCTCCGCGTTGCTGGTGATGATGACCACGGGCCGGTGGGCGGCGGCCACCTCATCGCCAGTCTCCATGACCGTGAACCGCATCCGGTCGAGTTCATGCAGCAGGTCGTTGGGGAACTCGATGTCGGCCTTGTCGATCTCGTCAAT
>JALOLM010000029.1 GCA_025455985.1 Candidatus Nanopelagicales bacterium
CGAACGCCTGCGGCTGGTGCTCATCGGAGGCGACAGCCACGACGTCGTGCCACCACAAGTCCCGCCCCTCATGCCAGGCCACATCGTCGCCGGTTCGCCTCACGACGAGCACGTGCTCCACGGACGGACAGTGCTCGAGCGCTTCGTCCACCGCGGGCTTGAGCGGCATCGACGAACCCCTGCGGAACTGTCCGTCTGTGGTGATGACCACCTTCGCCTGGGCGTCGTCGATCCGGCTGCGCAACGCCTCAGCGGAGAAGCCGCCGAACACCACCGAGTGAATGGCGCCGATCCGCGCGCACGCCAGCATCGAGACCACGGCCTGCGGGATCATCACGCCAGCATCGAGACCACGGCCTGCGGGATCATCGGCATGTAGATGGCCACCCGGTCGCCGGCCTGCACACCCAGATCCGTCAAAGCGTTGGCCGCCTGCGACACGCGGCGCTTGAGGTCGTTGTAGGTGATGGTCTCGGTGTTGCCGCTCTCGGGTTCGAAGATGATCGCCGTACGGGATCCCAGGCCGGCATCGACATGCCGGTCCACGCAGTTGTACGCGACGTTCAACGTGCCGCCGACGAACCACTTGGCGAACGGGGCGTCGGTCCAGTCCAGGACCTGTTCCCACGGCTGGCTCCAGTCGAGGCGACCGGCCTGCTCGGCCCAAAAGCCTTCGTAGTCGGCCTCTGCGTCCGCGTACATCTGCGCGGTGGCGTTCGCCTGGGCCACGAACTCCAGGGGCGGCGGGAAGCTACGGGTCTCGGTGGCGAGGTTAGCCAGGGTGTCGGTCATGGTCGGGCCTTTCTGAGTGGTCAAGGGTCGGCAGCTGAGGGGCTTGAGGTGGTGGGTGGGGTGCGGGTGTTGCGCCCGGGGGAGACGCAACACCCGCAGAGGGGAGGGGTTTTGAAAGGCGTCCGGGTGGCGGGGCCAACTCACACCACCCGGACACCTGCTCTTAGTGGGCGACGGTCGCCTTCTCAGCACCGGCACCGGTCAGCGACCGGACCTCCATCTCGGCGTACTTCACCGCGTTGGACTTGCCGGGGTCGGTGACGCTGCCCAGCCAGCCGAGGAAGAACGCCAGCGGGATTGAGATCAGCCCTGGGTTGTCCAGCGGGAACCAGTGGAAGTCCACGCCCTGCAACATCGACGGGCTCTTCACAGCACCCTCCGGGATCGGCTTGCCCGACACCACCGGCGAGAAGATGATCAGCGTGATGGAGCTGATCAGGCCGCCGTAGATGCTCCACAGGGCACCGCGGGTGGTGAAGTTCTTCCAGAAGAGCGAGTAGAGGATCGTCGGGAGGTTGGCCGAAGCCGCGACTGCGAAGGCCAGAGCAACCAGGAACGCGATGTTCTGGTCCTTGGCCAAGATCCCGCCGATAATCGCGAAGACCCCGATCACCACGGCGGCGGTGCGTGCCACCTTCACCTCGGCGTCAGCCGAGACCTGTCCACGCTTGATGTAGTTCGCGTAGACGTCGTGGGCGAACGAGGCACTGGCTGTGATGGTCAAGCCTGCGACCACCGCCAGGATCGTCGCGAAGGCAACCGCGGAGATGAAGCCCAGCAGCAGCGTGCCACCAAGTTCGTAAGCCAGCAGCGGCGCCGCGGAGTTGGCGCCACCAGGTGCAGCCTTGATCACGTCGGCACCAACCAGAGCGGCAGCACCGAAGCCCAGCACCAAACTGAACAGGTAGAACACGCCGATCAGGCTGATCGCGTACACCACGGACTTGCGGGCCTCTTTGGAGGTCGGGACCGTGTAGAACCGCATCAGCACGTGCGGCAGACCCGCGGTGCCGAGCACCAGTGCCATCGACAGCGAGATGAAGTCGACCTTGGTCAACGTGCTGACGCCGTACTTGGCGCCCGGGGCGAGCATCTTCTCACCGAGCGGGCTGTTGCCGGCCGCGGCACCCATCAGGTCGGACAGGCTGAAGCCGTACTTGCTCAAGACCCACAGCGTCATCAGGGCGGCGCCGGCGATGAGCAGGACGGCCTTGATGATCTGCACCCAGGTGGTGCCCTTCATGCCGCCGACGAGGACGTAGACGATCATCAGGATGCCCACGACGGCGATGGTCAGCGACTGCCCGACGTTGCCCGTGATCCCCATCAACAGGCTCACCAGACCGCCGGCACCGGCCATCTGGGCCAGCAGGTAGAAGAAGCTCACAGCAAGCGTGGAGATCGCCGCGGCCATGCGCACGGGCCGCTGCCGCATGCGGAAGGCGAGCACGTCGGCCATCGTGAACTTGCCGGTGTTGCGCAGCAGTTCGGCGACCAGCAACAGCGCCACCAGCCAGGCGACCAGGAAGCCGATCGAGTAGAGGAAGCCGTCGAAGCCGGTCAGCGCGATGGCGCCGGTGATGCCGAGGAAGCTCGCGGCCGACAGGTAGTCGCCCGCGATGGCGGTGCCGTTCTGGCCACCGCTGAAGGAGCGGCCGCCGGTGTAGTAGTCCGATGCCGTCTTGTTCTGGCGCGAGGCCCGGATGACGATGACCATCGTGACGGCGACGAACGCCACGAAGATGGCCATGTTGACCAAGGGGCTGCCTGCGGTGGCATTCATGATTGTGCTCCTTCAAGGTCCTCACGGATCTCCGTGGCCAGCGGGTCGAGTTTGCGGTTGGCGTGACGCACGTACAGGAAAGTGATCAGCGCGGTGGAGACGAACTGCAGCAGTCCGAACACGATGCCGCGGTTGATGTTGCCCCAGACCGGCTCAGCCATCCAGGCCGGCGCGAAGACGGCTGCCAGGACAAACGCGAAGTACCAGACAAGGAACGCCACGGTCATCGGGAACGAAAAGCCCCTGTAGCGCTTGCGCAGTTCCTGGAACTGCGGGCTGCGCTGAGCCTTGAGGTACGCCTCAGGATCGGGGGTGCCCCCTACCTTCAGCGGATCTTGGTTGATGGTCATCGGTCCTGCCTTCCGGGTCGGTGGTGACACGTTATGAGCGGCGCAAGGGGGTTGGAATGGCCTTCGCAGGCTCATGCGCCCAGCGGTGTGACCTGGGCCACAAATGGCGTGGAGACCGGCGACGAACGGTCGGGGCGCGGCGACGAACGGCTCAGCGTGTTTGTCGAGCCACCTGTCTGTGGCCTTGAGCCAGGCGATCAGTTCGCGCCATGATGAGGCGGTGAACTTCAACACGACAATCCTGTTGTCCATCGCCGTCCCGATCATCGTCACCGTCGTGATCTTGTTCGTCGTGCGCAACACCATGGCCGGCGGCGGCCGGAAGAAGCGCGAGCAGGCCGAGAACCTGATGGCAACCGGGCGCAAGGCCCGCGCGAAGATCCTGCGCGTCGACCCCACCGGCATGGTCGTCAACAACATCAACATCCAGTGCTGGGTGACGTTCCTGCTCGAACCTCTCGACGGCGGCCCGGCGTTCCAGGCACAGAAGAAGATCCTGATCAACCAGACGAAGATGCCGCGGGTCGGCGACGTCTGGCCGGCGTGGTTCAGCCCGACCGATCCGAACCTGTTCGCGGTCGGCATGCCGGACGGTGCCACGCCAGAACAGATCCCGATGTTCCGCGAGTTCGGGATCCCGCACCCATTGGATACACCCGCAGCGCAAGCTCAGGCCGATGACGGGCCCGTGGACGAACTGCAGAAACTCGTCGACATGAAACAGAACGGCCTGCTCACCGACGAGGAGTTCGCGGCAGCGAAGGCCAAGCTGCTGGGAGGTTCCTGAGTCAGCCCCGCGCCGATTGTGGCGTTGTTGCGGGTTCCGATGCTCGAGTGTCGCGATGTTGCTGCTTTCACGACTGGAAATCGACAACAACGCGACACGTGATCTTCCCGGGGCTCAACAACGCAACAACCCGTCGGGCGCCCTCACCTGGCCCTTCTGCGGACCATCTTCTCGATCTCGACGGCCACGAAGACCACCATCGCCAAACCGACACACAGCGCCAGCTCGCTCGCGCTCAGCGACCCCGTCCCGAAGGCGGACTGCAATGGCGTCCAGTACACGACCACCATCTGCAGAGCGACCGTGATCGCCAACGCCGCGACCATCGGCCGGTTGCTCAGCAAGCCGATCGAGAAGACACTGCGGCGCTCCGAGCGGATCACGAATGCGTGCACCACCTGACAGAACACCAAGGTCGTGAACACCATCGTCTGCCAGTTCGGTGAGCCGCCGTGATAGCCCACGGCTAATGCCGTCAGCGATAGGCCACCGATGAGTGCTCCTACCCAGATGATGTGGGCACCCATACCCCCGGCAAACACGCTCTGACTCGGCGGGCGCGGAGGCCGTTTCATGATGTCCTTGCCGGCCGGCTCTGCGGTCAGCGCCAAGCCCGGTAGGCCGTCGGTCAGCAGGTTGATCCACAGGATCTGCAGCGGCAGCAACGCCAGCGGGAAACCGAGGAACGGCGCCAGGAACACCGTCCAGATCTCGCCGCTGTTGCCCGTGAGGACGTACTTCACGAAACGCCGGATGTTGTCGTACATACGCCGGCCCTGGCGCACCGCTGCCACCAGCGTCGCGAAGTTGTTGTCCAGCAGCACCAGGTCGGCCGCACCCCGCGCCACATCCGTGCCGCCGTCGCCCATCGCCACACCGATGTCCGCCTGCTTCAGTGCCGGCGCATCATTGACCCCATCCCCGGTCATCGCCACCACGTGACCGCGGGCTTGCAGCGCCCGGACGATGCGGATCTTCTGCGAGGGATCCACCCGCGCGTACACCCCGATTCCGTCCACCCGCTCGGCGAACTGATCCTCGTCAAGGGCGGCGAGTTCCACTCCGGTCACCGTGTCACCGACCGGGATCCCCACCCGTTGGGCGATCGCAGACGCCGTCGCGGGGTGATCCCCGGTGATCATGATCGGAACCACACCGGCCGTCGAGCACTGGCCGATCGCGTCGAGGACTCCGTCGCGGGGTGGGTCGAGCAGACCGATCAGGCCGATGGGTTCGAGATCGGCCTCCACCTCCTCGAGCACTTCCGGCGTTTCGTCCAGCCGGCGCCGCGCGAACACCAGCACCCGTAGTCCGTCAGCCGCCATGGCCAACGCCTGCGCTGAAATGGCGTCCTCTTCACGCAATAGGGGCAGCACCACTTCGGGCGCACCCTTGGTGAAAGCCCACAGACCGTCTCCCTGGCAGACCACCGTCATACGCATGCGTGAAGAGTCGAAGGGCAACTCGTCCAGGCGCCGCCAGTCGGAGCCGTCCCACAGCGGCCGGGCGAATTGCAGCAGCGCGACCTCGGTCGGATCACCCACCGGCTCGGCATCGCCAGGTCCCAGATGCGCGTCGTTGCACAATGCGGCAACCTGCGCGAGTTCGGCCACCGTGTGCCCGTCTTGCAGCCAGACCCGTTCGGCGGACATGCGATTGCGGGTCAACGTGCCGGTCTTGTCCGAGCAGATGTGCGTGACCGAACCAAGTGTCTCCACGGCCGGGAGCCGACGGGTCAACGCCCGCTGCTTGATCATGGTCGAGGCACCCTGGGCCAACGTGATGGTGACCACCGCGGGCAGCGCCTCCGGAACAGCGGCCACCGCCAACGAGACCGCCGTCAGCAGCATCTGCACGGGGTCTTCGCCGCGCAGCAAACCAGCGGCGAACACGATCAGGCAGATCACCACTACCGCTATTGCAATGGTGCGACCCAGGCGCGCGAGTCGTCGTTGCAGCGGGGTCTGCACCGTATCGGCGCCCGCGACCAAACCGGCGATCTCACCGAGTTGGGTCGCCGACCCGGTGGCGACCACCACACCCCGGCCGGCGCCGGCCACGATCTCCGTGCCGCGATAGAGCAGATTCGACCGGTCAGCGACCGCGGTGTCCACCGGTAGCGCAGCAGCCGACTTGACCACCGGCGTCGACTCACCGGTCAGCGCGGCCTCAGCGGTCTGCACCCCCGAACCCACGATCAGGCGGACATCAGCGGGAACCCCGTCCCCCGCGGCCAGCAGCACGATGTCCCCGGGCACCACGTCGCGGGCGTCGATCGCCTGGACGTCGCCGTCGCGCATCACCTGGGCCATGGGAACCGTGAGTCGCTGCAACGCCGCCAATGCTTGGTCCGCGCGGTACGCCTGGAACACCCCGATGATCGCGTTGACGACGATGATGATCGCGATGACCACCGCTTCAAGCACCTCGCCGACCACCACGGAGATCACAGTGGCCGCGAACAACAGGTAGATCAGCACGTCCTTGAACTGGTCGAGGAACAGGCCGCCGATTCCGCGCGAAGTTGCCTCGGGAAGGGCGTTCGGACCGAACGTCGCCAGCCTGTTCTGTACCTCACCGGGAGTCAGACCGCGGTCGGGATCCACCTGCGCGTCATCGAGCACCGTCGCGACATCAGCCACCCACGGTTCGGACAACGTTGCGAACCTGGACATGCGACCCTCCGCGTCCATCTTCGCGCACCCGGGTCGGGCGTTACGACTTCAAAGCCGACAACCCCGCCGAGGCGCACGATCGGCACCCTCAGGTGAGAAGGGTGCCGTCGCGGTCCAACAACTGAATCTCAACTCTGCTCGCGCAGGGTGCGTTTCAACCCTTCGGTGATCGCTTTGAGGACCGTGACCCGGGCGTTGTACTTGCTGTTGGCAGGAATCACGTGCCAGGGCGCCTTGGCCGAGGTGGTGCGCAGGACCATCTGATCGATGGCTTGCACGTAGTCGTCCCAACGCTCGCGATTGCGGTAGTCCTCTTCGGTGATCTTGTGCTGCTTGTAAGGGGTTTCCTCGCGCGCCTTGAAGCGTGCGAGTTGCTCTTCAGGCGAAATGTGCAACCAGAACTTGGCCACGAAGTAGCCACGCTCGACCATCTGGGCCTCGAAGTCGGCGATTTCGTCATAAGCGCGTTGCCACTCATCCGGCGACGCGAAGCCCTCCACCCGCTCGACCAGCACCCGTCCGTACCAGGTGCGGTCGAAGATGGCGAACCGCCCTGCGGGAGGCATGTGCTGCCAGAAGCGCCACAGATACGGGTAGCGCAGCTCTTCGGGCGTGGGCGCGGCCACCGGGTTGACGCGATAGTCGCCCGCTTCCAACGACTGAGTGACCCGGCGGATGACGCCACCCTTGCCGGCAGCGTCCCAGCCCTCGAAGGCGAGCACCGAACTGATCCCGCGCTTGCGTGCCTCGATCGACAACTTGTAGAGCTTGGCTTGCTGCTTGGCCAGTTCTGCACGATAGGTCTCTTTGTCCAGGTCCTGGCTCAGATCCACTTTGCTCAAGACTGTGGCCTCGCCGTCGAGTTCGCCGAACACCGACTGGGCCAGGGACGGTCCGGTGACCGACTTCTGCTCAAGTCGTGCGGTGAGGGCCGCCAGGATGGTGCGACCCACGGTCAAGTCCCGGTAGCGACTGTCGGTGGATTCCACGATCGTCCACGGCGCGCCCGGTGCGCTGGTCTCGCGCAGGATTCGTTCGGCTACCGGCAGGGTCGGCCCCATCTTCTCCAATGCCGCCCAGTCGCGCTGGTCTATCCACCATCCGGTTTCAGGGTCCTTCTCGGCCTTGCGGAGCTTCTTGCGCTGCTTGTCCTCCGGGGTGTGCAGGAAGAACTTCAGCACGAGGGCGCCGTCAGCGACCAGTTGAGCCTGCATCCCCTCCACATGGCGCAACCACTTGCTGAACTGCTCCTCGCTCATCTCGTCATTGACGCGCATGGTGGCCGCGCGCATAAGACCACCGGCGAAGATCGCAGCCTGCCCCTTGGGCGGCAGGGCCCGCCACAACCGCCATAGAGTCGGGCGCTCTTCCTCTTCCTGGGTCTGCTCGGCGAACACCCGGGTGCCCACGAACCTGGTGTCGAGCCATTCGTTGAGGCGGTTGACCATCTGGTTGGCGGCAATCCGGTCGTCGCCTGCGATCCAGATGATCACCGGGAAGTCGGCGTTACGCAGGTCGTACTGCGCGTTCACCAACCCGACCCGCAGCGACGGCACCTCTGCCTTGTACGCCTCTTTGGCAACCTTGTTACCGACCTCTGAAACCTCGAGCATGGTGAACCTCCCGTGTCCCGCCCGAGTATTCCAACCGGGAGGGGTCCAGCGCTTGGTGAACGGAATGTGTACTTTTCGGGTTGGCGTACCACCATGATCAACCCATAAAGTACGGCGAAATCGGACATACAGTCCAAAACGCCTCAGTTTCCGTACTTTTCAGGTTGGCCGGGGCCTCGCAAGGCACTCGGCCAACCCGAAAAGTACGCCTATCGCTTGATAACCCAGGTCCGCTTCCAGGTGTTGCGCACCCAGGTGTCCTTGTACTTCGGCTTGGGCACCGCCGTGATCCACAGGGTCACCTTCACCTTCGGGTAGCCCTTGATCGTGACTCTGACTGCACCGTTCTTGCCCACCCTGGTCCGGCAATAGCGGACCTCGCCTGCGGCCGAACTGCCGACGGGGCGGCAGCGCACGCGGTACTTCAGAGTGCCCTTCTTGTTGGTCTTGGACTTCTTGACCAGAGTGCAGGTGTCGCCCTTGCAGTTCTTGTCCACGACCACGTTGATAGGCAGCACGCGGCGCACCTTCACCGTGGCTTGGGCTTGCGCTGAGACGTCCTTGCCCACGATCTGTCCGGCGTCCCACGGCGCCCCAAGGGCCGTCACCGTGTTCGTGGTGTCCTTAGTGATCGCGGTCGTGCAGGTGTAGGTCCAGACCTCGTCGGGCCAGCCCTCACCAACGGACAAGGACGTCAGCAGACCGTCGCCGTTGTCGTCACCCTTCACATACGTCACCGGTGAGCACTTGTCGTCAGTGACGCGGATATTCGCCAGCGGCATGGTGCCGACATTGGTGACGTCATAGGTGTAGGTGACCTTCCCGCCCTTGTCGACGATGGTGGCCGACGGCGTCTTGGTCACCGCGATGGCGGGGTTGAGCCGCCCCCCGATCACCAGCACCGTCACCGATGTCGCGTCAGTGACCTTGCCGCCTCCCGGTGTAGTTCCGGTGGCCTCGGCGACGTTGGTCGTGTCGTCCTGCAAGGCGCTCACGCACTCGAAGGTCCATTCCTCGTCCGGCTTCAGAACCCCGTCGCCGGAGTCGCCGGACTTGTAGGTCACCGGCGAACACTTGTCGTCCGTCACCTGGATATCGGTCAGGTCGACGTCGCCGTTGTTCAACACCGTGTAGGTGTAGGTCACCGGCGTGCCCTTGGGGACCAGCTCGGCACTGGGCGACTTCTTGATGGCGATGCTGCCCTGGTAACTGCGGACCGTGGCGTTGTCGCTGTCGGTGGCCAGTCCGCCGAGGATAGGCTCCACCGCTGTGACCACGACGGTGTTGAGCACGGTCGCGGTACCGGTGAAGGTCGCGTTGCACGTGTAGATCCAGGTCTCGCCGGGATCGACCAGACCGTTGTTGTTGGTGTCTCCCGACTGGTACTCGACCGGGGCGCACTTGTTGTCAGTCACGTCCAGCACCCGCATAGGCGTCGTGGCCTCGCCCGACGTCACCTCGTAGGTGTATGTCACCTCCGTGCCCACCGGTACGAGCAGTACACCGGACTCGATGACCCCGCCCGGCGCGGAGGCGGACTTCGTGATGTCGATGCCCTTCTGGATCACCTCGACCTGCGCGGTGTCGGTGGCTTGCATCGGATCGCCGGTCTGCTTCGGTCCGCCCTCATCGATGAACGGCGTTCCAGTGAAGATCCCGGTGTTGGTCGTGTTCACGCTGATCGCCGTGGTGCACGTGTAGGTCCAGACCTCACCCAAGCCCATGACCTTGTCTGCGCCGGTGTCACCACTGACGTAGGTCACCGGTGAGCACTTGTTGTCGGTGAGCCACGCACTCAGATCCGGGGGCCCCTCGAACGGCGTCTCCCCGAGGTTGCTCGCCTCATAGGTGTACGTCACGCTCGTCCCGGGGTAGACGATCGGCTTGTTCACCGTCTTCTCCAGCCCGAGTTTCGGCACCCGCACCTCGACGGTCTGCGTGTCGGTGGCGGTCAGTGGCCCATCAGGACCCTCCATCGTGGCCTTGGCGTTGTTGGTCGCCGTCTCCGGGGTCATGGCAGCGACGGTGCATTTGAACGTCCACGTGTCACCGGGCTTCAGCATCGGCGGTGTACCTCCGCTTTGGTAGGTCACCGGTGCACACTGGTCGTCGACCACGACGTCGTTCAGGTCACCCACCGGAGCAAGATCCACATTGCCCGTGTTCGTCAACGCGTAGGTGTAGACCACCGGCTTGCCTTCCAGGGTCACCGTCCGGTCAGGGGTCTTCACCAACTCCATCTGCGGGCGGTAGTCGAAGAAGTTGGAGAACGTGCAGGTCGCGTCCTCGCCCGCCGCGAGCGTCACTTTCGCCCCGAGTTCAGGTGAGTAGTCAACCGCGGCCGCCGTCCCGACGCAGACCGGGTGGGCGCCATCCGGGCTGGACAGGTACCAGTCGACCGGTAGGTTCACCTCCTGCACCGTGTAGTCGCCGGGGGTGAGCCCGTTCGAGGGTTCGGTCTGCTGGTCCTTGAGGCTGAAGTCCGCGCCGAACGAGCGCTCGAAGTCGAACACCTGGTCCGGGTCGTCGGCCGCCTCCTTGATCACCGTCAACGACGCGTCCTTGCGGTTGGTGAAGGTGCAGGTCACCGAGTCGCCCGGGTCGATGTCGACCTCGATCTTTCCGGCCGGGAGGTCGGCGGTGCCAACCGGAGATCCGGCATCCACACACTCGATGTCGTCGAGATTCCAGGTGGCGGGCACAGTCGGCTCGGCGAACGTGAACCTCTCGCCGCCGTCGGCCGGGTAGATCGTCATCGTCTTGACGTCGATGTCGCCGTCGGGGGCCAGGCTGAACGTCCTGTCGGCGGGCACAACCCCGCCGTCGGCGCCGCTGGCAGTGAAGTCGAACTGCGTCCCGTCGGCCGGATCCGCAACCTTCACGATCTGCACCGTCGCCGACGGAACCTTCGTGTCGGAGTAGGTACAGGTGGCCTCCGCCCCGGCGGGCAGGGTGACATTGGCCTTACCCGTGCTGAGGTCGTAGGCCGGGCTGGTCACACCGTCGCACTCGATGCCCGACAGCGACCACCTGTCCGGAGCCGACGTCGGGACATCCTCCTGGATCTCGATCTTCGACCCAGCGGCAAGGTTGGTGAAGTCCTGCGGCGTTCCGCCACCGAGCAGCGAGAAGGTCGTGGGCGAGATCCCGGCCGGCACGCTCGATGCGCTGAACTCGAACTCCTGCGACGAGTCCACGTCCGTCACCTTGTCGACCGTCAGGGACGCTCGCTGCTGGTTCTCGAACACGCAGACCCCGATCTCGCGATCGGCCAGAGTGACCGTGGCCGAACGGTTGTCCAGGTCGCCACCAACCGATGGATTCGGCGCTGGACCCACCACGCAGTCGGCCTCAACCAGATCCCAACCAGGCTTCGGAGCCTCGGTGACGGTGAAAGTCCCGGGATCGACTTCGTAACTCTGGTAGTCGCCGCCGGCCAGGTCGAAGTTCTGGT
>JALOLM010000287.1 GCA_025455985.1 Candidatus Nanopelagicales bacterium
AAGCCACCCCGGTTGAGCGCGGCCAGGATGCCGGCGCTGATGCCGATGACGATCTCAACGATGATCGCGATCAACGCCAGCCGGAACGTGACCGGGAACGCCGCCGCGATCTCGCTCCAGACAGACCTGCCGGAGAAACTCTCCCCGAGGTTTCCCTGGACGAGGTTGCCCAGGTACTTCACGTACTGCACCGGTAGCGAGTCGTCGAGGTTGAACTTGTCGCGCATCTCCGCCACATAGGCCGCGGGGCAGGGCCGATCACCGCACTTGCCGGCGAACGGGTCCCCGGGCAGCGCCCAGACCATCGCGTAGATGATGAATGTGGTGCCGATGATCACAGGAATCATCTGCAGGAGGCGACGAATCGTGTAGCGACCCACAGCCACCTCCCTCTGTTGATTGACTCGACGTTCGAACGATACTCATGCGGGGGGCCCCAAGCCATCTCAACCCCACAGTTCCCGCTGGGTCGCATTCCGCAATCGCAGTGCGTGCAGCCGGGACCCATCCGCGCACCTGGACGTCGGCCCCCACCATCGTCTTGGAGGGCGACTCCGCCGCGGAGGCAGCAACGACTGCGCCCCCACCGCCGGGAGCGGTGGGGGCGCAGTTGCGAGGGTGAGCGACTAACTCTTCTCGATGGTCGTCAGGACGACCCGGCCGAACGGGGAGAACTGCACGTTCGACACGCTCTCGGAGTACCCGGCTGCCAGCCCGTAGTACCACATCGGGATGACCGGCATCTCCTCGGCAAGGATGGCCTCACCCTGCTGGAAGATCTCAATACCCTCCTGGCCGGGTGTGGCCGCCGCCTTGTCCATCAACTCGTCGAACTGCTTGTTCGACCAGTCTCCATCGTTGGAGGAGGCGCCCGTCTTGTACAGCGGGACCAGGAAGTTCTCGATGGACGGGTAGTCCATCTGCCAACCGGTACGGAATATGCCGGTCATCTCCCTGTTCACCACCTCGTCGCGGAAGGTCGCGAAGTCCGCGGTCGGCTTGCCGACACACTCGATGCCCAGTGCGTTCGTGATGCTCACGCAGGTGGAGTCGACCCACTCCTTGTGGCCGCCGTCCGAGTTGTAGGCCAGAGTGAGCTTGCCGTCGTAGCCGCCGGCCTTCTCCAGGTACTCCTTGGCCTTGGTCGGGTCGTAGTTGCAGACCTCACCACACAGACCGGACTTGTAGCCCTGCACCACCGGTGACGTCCAGTCGGTCGCCACCTCGCGGGTCCCGTCGAACACGTTGTTGACGATCGTCTGACGGTCGATCGCCATCGAGATCGCCTTGCGCAGGTCGACGTTGTCGAACTTCTTGTCGTAGAGCGGGTAGCTGACCGTCTGGATGGCACCGATCGGCTTCACGATCGTGCGGTCACCCAGGACGCTCTTGAACTGACCACCGGCCAGACCGGACGGCGGGATGGTGTCCAGCACGTCGAGGTTGCCGGCCTGGAGGTCGGCCCAGGCGGCGTCGAGGTCCTGGTACAACTTGAATTCGACGCCAGGCACGGTCGGCTTCGGGTCGCCGGGGTAGTCCGGCCACGCCTTCAGTTTGATGGAGACCTTGGGGTCCCAACTCTCGAAGGAGAATGGACCGTTGCCGACCGGGTTCTTGCCGAACGCCTCCGGGTCGTCGAAGAAGACCTCGGGCATCGGCGCGAAGCCGGAGTAGCCGACCATCATCGGGAACTGCGAGTTCGGGCGGCTCAGTTTGACGGTGAACTCCGTGTCGCTGACCACCTTGAGGCCGGACATTTCCTTCGTCTTGGGCTTGCCGACCGGGTTGCCCTCGTCGTCGAACTCACCCTGCACGTCGGCGAACCCCTCGATGGGCTCGAAGAAGTACGAGTTGAGGGCCGCGTTAGGGCCGTAGGCCGCCCAGTTCCAGGCGTCCACGAAGCTCTGCGCCGTCACCTGGGTGCCGTCCTGGAACTTCCAGTCGTCGCGGATCTGAATGTCCCACGTGATCTGGTCTTCGGAGGTGATGGACGTGGCCACCGCGTTCTCCGGCGCCGCATTGTCCGGGTTGTAGCTCACCAGCATGGTGAACATGTTGTCGATGACGGTGCCACCGGAGGTTTCGTTGGTGTTCGCCGGCACGAGCGGGTTCTGCGGCTCAGCGCCGTTCACGGTGACATAGGTGTCCCCACCCCCGCCGGAACCGCTGTCCGACGACCCGCCACAGGCGGCGAGGGTCAGTGCGAGCACGCTGGCACCGATCACCACCGGGACGGTCTTGTTGAGTCCACGCATGGACTATCCCTTCTACGAGTGCCCACCTTCATGGGTCACACACATTGTGTTCGGATTCTGCGAAGAATCCCAGCACCACGGCCCCGCAATCCGCGCGTGGCGTTATTGAGGGGTAGCAGGTGCCCAGTTATCCCCACTATTGTGCCCACCCGCAACTCTCGACGTCGATCACGGGTCCGAATCGTTATCAGACAGCTCGCCGGCGGTTCCGCAGTCCGTGCCCGACAGCCCGACGGGTGCCGGCGCCGAACGGGGACGACGGCGATCGGCACCGGGCGGGGAACGAGGCGGTTCACACGCACGTCTGACTGTTCATGGCAGAGTGTTCGGATGGAGGTGGGACCTGTGCGTAAGCGTTTGCTGGTGGCTGCTGCCTGTGGGGCCGTGGTGGCCAGCGCCGTACCAGCCGCGAATGCGTTGGAGGGACGACCCGGGACCGGCATGTTGGTGATCGCCCACCGCGGAGCGCCGGTGTACGCCGCCGAGAGCACCCTCGGTGGGTATGAACGGGCCGCGAACCTGGGCGCCGACCTGCTGGAAGGCGACCTCGTCATGTCCAAGGACGGACGACTGGTCCTGTGCCACGACATCGAACTCAGCAGGATCACCGACATCGCCAGCCGGCCGGAGTTCGCCGGACGGCAGACCATCCGGAGTTTCAACGGCGTCGACTACAGCGGGTTCTGGGTCGACGACTTCGACTGGGCGGAGTTGCAGACCCTGCGCAAGTGGGACGGGCAGTCCATGACGACGATGGACGACCTGCTCACCTTCGCCCAGGCCCGGGGCGCCAACCTGTACATCGAACTCAAGGAATCGGCCTACTTCCAGGGCCGCGGGCAGGATCCGGTGGCGGCCATGGCCACCCTGCTGCGATCTCGCGGCGAGGACCAGCGCGCCTCCCGGGTGTGGGTCCAGTCGGGCAACCCCACCGACCTGCAGGCACTGCGCGGCCAGATCAACAACCGCTTGGTCTACCTGACCCGCAGCGTGGGCCTGGAGGATGTCGTCCTGTTCCCCCAGTTCCGGCAGTTCGCCGACGTGCTCGGAGTCCCGACCACCCGGGCCCGGCGCACTCTGGTCCAGCAGGCCCACGCCGCCGACCTCGGGGTGCATGTGTGGACTCTGCGAGGCAGTCGTGATGCGTACCGCAAGGCGGCCGCCATCGGCGCCGACGGAGTGATCACGGACTTCCCCGACCTGGGAGTGAACGTACGGTCCCGGCTGCGGTCCGGGGATCGGCCATCCGGGGTGACCAGTCGGGTCGAGAACGGCAACGCGATCGTCACGTGGACCACCGTGCCCGGCTCCTGGTACGCGGTGACGTTCGACTTCGGCGACCCGCTGCTGGCACCCACTGTCTGGACGGACGCTGGGTCGGCGTCGGTCCCGATGGCCGACGCGAAGAGCGTGGACATCACAGTCGCGCGCTTCGACGGCTCGCGGCTCGGCGGTGACGGCTTCACCCGGGCCGCCCTGACCCCGC
>JALOLM010000288.1 GCA_025455985.1 Candidatus Nanopelagicales bacterium
GTCCGCTGCAAGCAACGGCAGCGCCTTCTTGAACTCCTTGTGCGGCACCCACGGCAGATCGACCTGCCGGGCGACCATCCGTTGACCCATCACGCCCAGCCGCACCTGCAGACGTCGGGGTTTGGCTGCTTTGACGACCTGGCGCACGCTGGATCGCAGCGAGTCGGGATCGATGACTTCACCGTCGACGACCGCACCGGGCGCGAGACCGGCTTGTGCGATGTTCTCGAGGACCGGACCCGACCGGGACCGGGAAACCACAGCAAGGCGCACGGCGGAAGAACCCACCTCCATGCCCAACGTCGTCCTGGCCACCGCAACCTCCGAGAATCCGTCACCGGTGGCATCGGCCGTTTCACCCGATCGGTTGAGTACGGAAATGGCTAAATGACGAGGTTGGCGTACCAGTCCGCGATCTGGGCGCCGAAAACCACCCCTACGACGGCCCCGAGGATCATGAACGGGCCGAACGGGATCGCGCTCTTACGCCCCGCGCGGCCGGCCACCATTCCGGCGACACCGACCACAGCCCCCAGGACGAAGGCCGCGAACCCGCCGACAACCAGGCTCGCCCATCCGTGCCAGGCCATGACCGCCCCTAAGGAGGGGGCTAGCTTCACATCGCCGATGCCCATCCCCTTCGGGTACAGCAGGACCAGCAAGGCATAGAACAGGGCCAACAGGACCCCGCCAGCCACGGCTCGCCAGAAGTCCGCCCAGGCACCTTCGACGGCCGCCGTGGCGGCCAGACCGATGACGACGACAGCCAATGTCGAGGCGGTGAGGCTGTTAGGCAGCCGCTGGTGCTCGAGGTCGATCAGCGCCATCGCGATACACGCGGCCGTGAACCAGAGCGCGAACGGCAGCAAGAGAGTGAACCCCACCCATGCGGCGGTGGCGGCGAAACAGACGCCTGTGAAAAGTTCCACCAATGGGTACCGAGCCGAGATCCTCGCCCCGCAGTCACGACACTTCCCTCGCAGCACCAACCACGACACGACCGGGATGTTGTCGTAGGGCCGAATCGGGTGATCGCACTGTGGGCAATGTGAGGCCGGGTGGGACAGGGACTCCCCGCGCGGAAGCCGCCACACCACCACGTTGAGGAACGAGCCGATGAGTAGCCCGAAGAGCCCTGCAATCACCACCACGGGTGCAGCCTATTGCCGAAACTCATGCACACGAGGGAGCCTGTGGATCAGTAGCGGGCTTTGAGCTCACCGGTCACCTTCGCACCCCAGGCCGCATTGGTCCACTGCGGGAAGTATGGCGGCGAGGCGAACTGCAGGCGCGAGTCGTAGGAGTAGTCCTTGTCGAAGCCGGTGCCGCCAGAGGTGCCCACCGCACCACGCCATTTCTGTGCGATCGAACCGCGCACCGACAGGGTTCCGATGTCGGCGCCCTGGTTGTAGTTCTGCACCCAGAAGCTTCGCTGAAGTGTCTGGATCGATGCGTACACCCAGCGCGTGCCGGAGCCACTGGTAGCTGCCGGGAACGAGATGTTGTTGTAGGTGCTCCCGAAGGTCTTCGTCGTCGTCCAGGTGCAGGTGACGGTGTTGCCGTTGACTCCGCCACTACCTCCCAACGAGGTTCCAGAGCTGGTCGCAGGACATGTCCGCCCCAGGCTTGTGGGGTTCTTGACCGTACTGGTCAGAGTCTCGGCGGAGGAACTGGAGCGCGACACCGGGTGGTAGATGACCACCGAGTTGGCCGCCACCAGGCCCACCATGTCCGGGCCGATGGCGGAGTTACCCAAGGCCGAGCTGCTGATAGACAGGTTTCCCGTGACGATGACGTTGTTCTGCGCTGCGATGGTCACGCGGCCCTTCACCACACCTTCGATGTAGATGTTGCCCAGACCGCAGTCGAAGGTTGTTGGGTGGGTGTCACCGCTGGGAACCTCGGTGCTGGTTTGCGGATTCGGGGTGAAGGTGGTGTCAAGCACCCAGTTACCGCTGACTCGCTTCCACTTCTTGGTCCTGGTGAACGAACTCGAGCTCGGGTTGAAGTAGCTGATGTCGGTGACACCCTGGAAGGTGCTGCCGGTGCCAGTCGGGATCTGATCGTTGGCGGTGCTTCCCGACGTGGTGCCGTTCACGATCTGACCGGGTACGCACGTAGCGGAACCGGACGTGGATGCCTGCGCGTAGATCACCATGTCCTCGGGCACAGGGACTGTCTGACCGGAGGCCGGGTACTTCTGCCCTGACGCGGGGACGAATTGTGCGGCGGTGCCGCAGTTCAGTCCGGGCGGCGACCCAGGACCGGTGAGGGTCTTACCTGCGCTCATGGTGTTCCAGACGGTCATCGTCCCGTTGTTGTTGAAGCGGATTCGGGTGTCCCCGTAGTACGTGCAGCCGGGGTAGGTGGCGAACTTGTCGGAGTTGTCCGGCAGATACAGCGGCAGCGCAGGACGCGCTCCCGCTGTGCCTACATAAGGGGTGTTGCTCGATGTGTTGCGCCAGCACTTCCCCTTGCCGGCCGCCTTTCCAACACCGCTGCCATCCGGCGCCCCGAGCGCTTCGGTGCAGTTCGGGTCGGCAACCTCGAAGCCCTTGAGGAACCGCGGCCGGGAGCCGCCGGAACCGCCCATGAGCGGGGTGTCGTTGAAGTGCACGTCGCCGTCGAGCACGTCGTTGCCCGCGAACTGAATCTCCTGGCAGTATCCGCTCGTCACCCGGCTGCCGCCCTGCCACCAGTAGGTGGCCAACGTCGGACCGCTCCTGCCACAAACGTCGTACCGCGCACCTCCGCCGGCCAACGAGTTGCTGCCACCCGGCGGGTAGGCGACGAGGTTCTGCGGGTCGGCGTCCTCGAAGTCGGTGTAATACAGGAAGTCGGTCGATCCTCCCCGGCCCACCCGGACCTGGATCGTCCGGGAGACCCCGCGGACCTTGCCCGTGGACTCGACCCAAACCGAGCCATCCTTCCAGAAGTTCGCTGTATTGACGTCGTAGTGGAACTGCCCCGCACTCGAGTCGCTACCCTTCACGTTGACCCAGCCGGGAGTCGTACTGCTGGTCCAGCCACAGGAGTTCGCCTCGGCTTTCGGCCCCTTGAGCGCGGTGTTGGAGCAATCCACCGTCTGGGCGTAGGCGTCCGTGCGGTTGAGTTTGGCCAGGTAGTCGTCGACGCCGGCCTGCGCCGCCGCCAATGACGCCTGCCAGCTCTCATCGCGCCGGACCTGGGGTGCGACATTGACCGCGTAACTCAAGGCGGCAGCCACCACCACAGTCATGATCGAGATCATTCCCATCACCATGATTAGGGCGGCGCCGCGATCGTCGACGACTGTCTGCTTGTGCATCGTGATCACTTCCCTAGGGCGTCGGTGTGGGCTGGATTAGGGAGTCGGCATTGGGCAGCGTCACCCGGGCGACGACCGTGACCGGCTTCGTCCGGACCGACGGCTGTACCCGAAGCACCACATCGATGCTGTCGACTGCTCGCAGGGAGCCCGCCTGCAGCGGCGTGGCCAGAACTCCACCATCGCGGTCGTAGTAGGTGAACACGGGGTCGTCGAGGCCGGTGGCACTGTCGGTGGTCGTGACATCACGTGCCAGGACGCGCTTGGTAGCAGGGCAGCCAGAAGTTCCCGGGTTCGGGCAGTACTGGTAGTTGAAGTCGGTCACCGCATGGACGTTCGGCTTCTGGATCATCTCCAGGAGTTCGCCGTCTTTGAGTTCGTAGGTGACTTTGCGCGGGCCGTAGTCGGTCGTTCCCGTGGCTGGGAGGAT
>JALOLM010000289.1 GCA_025455985.1 Candidatus Nanopelagicales bacterium
CCCATTCGACTCGCGCCTGCAGATCTGCCTTCCCAGGATTCGGGGCGCGGGCCTTGAGTACCAAGTTTCTGGCGTCACTGACGACAAGCCGCCCAGCGAAGCGGGAGCGTGCGTGCTATTCATCAGCCCGCAGACGGTGCCGCTGACGCCGCGGTCACAAACTCTGCAGTCCGGCCAACTCAGCCAGTTCCACCTCATCGGTGGAAGCCTTGAGCGCTCAGCGAAAGCAGAGTGGCGGCATGGCTGAAAGGAGTGGGCAATGCCTGGCGACAGGCACTGCTTCTGCGAATAGCCCTTGCCTTGGTGGTGGCCCTCACGGTGGCCTTCATCGTGCGGCGCCGGGGGTTCGGATATGGCTGACACCGTGGCCGGCAGCAGCCGATACGAGGGCGCCCACGGCGCCACACACCAGGAGGATCCAGCGATGACCGAGATCACGCAGTTGACCGAATTGGCCTACGAGGGCAGCGCACATCCCCTCACCCCCACGCCCACAGTGGGCCATGCCGCAGCGAGCATGGCTGAGACGGTGCACCCAGTCTCCGACCGCGTGGCAGACGGCGCGATTCGGGTGACGATCCTCGGCAGCGGCGACCCGTTCACCAAGAAGGCGCAGGCCTCGGCGTCGGTGCTCATGGAGGTGGGCAACCCGCAGCGGGACTTCTTCTTCTTCGATCTGGGTTCCGGCTCGCTGGCCAACTTCAATGGCCTGCAACTACCGGTCACCGCGACGACCAAGGTCTTCCTGACGCACCTGCACGCCGACCACGTCGGCGACATGCCGACCTTGGTTTGGAGTTTGGCCAAGGCCGGTCGCCGGGACCCGGTCGAGGTGTGGGGGCCTGGCGGTGACCGCCCCGAACTCGGGACCCGGTCTTACGCCACCCAACTCCAGGCGGCGCACGCTTGGGACATGGCCTCCCTCAACGGCCACCCCGGACAGTCCGGCGCCCGCATGGAGGTCAACGAGGTCCCCTTCGACAGCACCTCCACGGTGTACGAGCGCAACGGGGTGCAGATCTCGTCCTTCCCGGTGATCCACATCCTCAACGGCTCAGTGGGCTACAGGTTGGACTTCAACGGGTTGAGCGTGGTCTTCTCCGGGGACACCCGGCCCTGTCGCCCGCTGGTGGATGCCGCCGACGGCGTCGACCTGCTCATCCACGAGACGTTCCCCTCGGCCGGAATCTACGCGCAGAAGGCGAACGTTCCGCTGGCCTTCGCCGAGCAGATCGTCAACGGTGTGCACACCAGCCCGGCGGCCGCGGGCGGGGTCTTCAAGCGGGCCGGAGCCCGGATGTCGGTCATGTGGCACTTGGCCGTCGATCACGAAACGGTCGGCCCGGTGTACGCCGAGATGCGCACCCGCTACGACGGTCCGGTGACGATCGCTCAGGACCTGACGACGTTCGACATCACGGCCGACGCCGTCACGACGCGGCAGACCGTGATCGACCCCTACGCGTGGCCAGTCGTCGGTCCGACGGTCACAACCGGTCCCCCGATGAACCCGCCGAACGAGCCGCCAGCGTGGTGGGCGGAAGCCCTGATCACCGACTGAGTCGGTCACTGCGGCCAGGGGCTGCGCCTGCTGAACGTGTTGTCGTCGTTGCTGGCCTGGAACGCGCTGCGGTTGTCCAATTCAAGAATGATTGCCGGGACCACGGCGTGAACGGCGTATTCGTAGTCGTCCGGCATACCCACGAGCCGCTGTAGGGATAGGACACGCACGTCGGCTTGGCGCGTGATGCTCAACGAGAGTATTGGCGCACCGGCTGGGTCGGTCATCACGGCCTGGCCAGCGATGAAGTCCTCCCGCGTGGCCCGCATTTTGGCGCGCATCCGTCCCCCCAGGTGCACGGTGATGTCGACAGTCCCCAGCGATCCGATGCCGTGCCACCCGATGCGGCCCACCTCCTGGTCTGCGACAGCGATGACGGTTCCTTGGATGCTCTGCTTCACGCTCACCCAGGGGGTGTTGGTCATATCCCACACGCTGATCGAGCGACCTGTCAGTGAGAAGGAACTGCGCGTTAAGAAGCCCACCTGGACACCAGCCTGATCCACCACCGGCCACGGGCCGCCTCCCTGCCGGAAGTACCGCAGGTACCCCGAACGCAGACCAAGGCCGGCGGATTCGGGCGGCTTCGGCCAGGCCACCGGATCCTCGCCGGTCTGACCCGCATCGCTCACCCACGCCGTCCACGCTGCGCCGTCCCAGAAGCGTGCCTCGTGGCGGCCGGTGGGGTCGGGTTGCCACGTGCCCTGCATGCTCCGAGGCTAACCGCAGTGGGGTAGGTCGGCCTATGGCTGAGCGCGGAAGGGAGGATCGGCGCCCCTTCTTGAGCAGGCCCTGGCGTGATTGAGTTGCCCGCCATTGGCCATCAGACCGCTCCGACCGTTACGCGCGGCATCGGGCTGATGAGGGAGGTCCCATGCCGGGCGTATGTGCTGTCGACAGGCTCGCCCGATCGGGCCAGCAGCTGAATCTGGTGATCGATTCTCCAGGCATATATATGGTGAAACGATCACCGCGACCAGAAGTTGCTGCACTCTCGCCCTCAGACGAGGCAACGGGAGTTCGGTTGTCCGCGTGATACCGGGCCGGTATCGTCAGTGCCATGGCGATGACACTGCGGCTCACAGATGAGGAGACTGAGGCCCTTCGAGCGCGGGCCGCAGAAATGGGCACGTCAATGCAGGCTGTGGCCCGGGAAGCGATTCGGCAGGCGACAATCGAGCGGCCCGCCCGGCTCCAGCAGGCGATCCGCGAGGTCGCTCACGAGGATGCAGAACTGCTCGACCGGCTCTCCCGTTGACCGACTACCTCTCCTATGAGGATGTGCTGCAGGTCGCCGAGGGCGTCATGGGCCAGGTTGTCGTGGCCGATGCCGGCTTGCTCGCCTCAGCTGTGCTGCGGCCGCAGGTCACAGTGTTCTCAGAAGATGCCTATCCGACGCTCGCGGACAAGGCGGCGGCGCTGCTGCACGGTATCGCACGCAACCATGCCCTGGTGGACGGGAATAAGCGCCTGGCCTGGGCGGCAGCCCGGGTCTTCTTGCTGATGAACGGCTACTCCATCAACTACACAATCGACGATGCCGAAGCCACCGTCGTGGGCGTTGCCCGAGGTGATGTGGACGTGGCCGAACTGTCCACCTGGCTCCGGTCGCGGATGGCCATGGTCGGCTGAGCAGCGACCCGGGCCGAGGTATCGGGGCGGGGGGCCCTGGCCCAGGCGGTGCGACCGATAAGCGTCCGGTGGTGGCGCTGGAGGACGGCCCGACCAGGGCCCGGCATGGCCATCCGTGACGACATGCGCACGGCGCTGGGTTGACCGAGGATCCTCATCAGCAGGCAGGCCTGGATCGGCGTGGTTATGGGCGCGTCTGCGCGATCCCAGCCCGCGAACCGCATTGGCCCCCGAGGGTGTCAGTGCTGGGTACCGGTGAGGTGAAGCGGTTCCATCGCCTGAGGGCATCATGGGCACGCGCATCTCGTCGAAGATCCCGGTTGTCCTCGCGATCATCGCGGCGGTCCTGGCAATCCGCGAGACGGTTGTGCGATGCGCGGGCCTGACCATCACCTGTGGATGAGCGGTGACGCGAATCGTGTGATCCCGGCAGTCTGGACGCGTGGAAACGAAGGAGGCACCATGTCAGTCATGGCCATCATGCTCACCCGCGACGACCTCGACGCGCTGCCCGACGACGGCCTGCGGCACGAACTCATCGCCGCCGCCCGGACTGCCACATCAGAGCATGGTCGGAGCGCTGTATATCGCACTCGTGAACGCAAGTCGCGGAACCGGCCTCAAGGTCCTACTCGCACCGTTCGCCGTCGCTCTGGGCCCGAACGTGGTCGAGCCCGACCTTCTCGTCGCACCCACAGAGGCATTCACCCAGCGGGACCTACCCACCGCACCACTGCTCGCCGTCGAGGTGCGTTCGCCGTCCACAGGCTGGCTGGACGAGGGCCGCAAGCGCACTCTCTACGAGGAGTACGGCGTCGCTTCCTACTGGCTGGTCGATCCCTCGCGACCATC
>JALOLM010000290.1 GCA_025455985.1 Candidatus Nanopelagicales bacterium
GGTCAACGTCGGTCCGATCGACGGTCAACCCTGGCCGTTGGCATGAGGTCAGGCGTCAGCCCTTGATGATGACCAGGCGCTCCTCGGTGAGTTCCCGGATCGCCCAGCCCGGGCCCTCACGGGTGTTGCCGGAATCGCGCAGCCCGCCGTAGGGCATGTGGTCGGCGCGCCACGTAGGCACCTCATTGACCAGTACGCCGCCGAAGTCGAGCGTGCGTGCGGCCCGCAGAGCGACATTGATGTCGGAGGTGAAGATCGCCGCCTGTAGCCCGTACCTGGTGTCGTTTGCTTCGCTCAGCGCCGCATCCACATCGGTGAAACCACGCACAACCACGACCGGACCGAAGACCTCATTGGCGCAGACATCGTCACGCGGATCGGCTTCCACCAGAACAGTCGGCATGACGTGTCCCTCCGGCGTCCGGTCCCCGCCTGCGGCCAGCTTCGCGCCGTTGGCCACCGCCGCATCGATCCAGGACCCCACCCGCTCGGCCTCCGAACGCTGGATCAGGGCGGACACATCCGTCGCGTCGTCGGCCGGATCCCCCACCACCCGACTCCCCACGTGCTTGACGAGTTCGGCGATGAACTCCTCCTTGATCGGCTCCTCGACCAGGATCCGCTGGGTGGAGATACAGGACTGGCCGGCATGGGAGAAGCCGGCGACCTTCACAGCGGCGGCCGCTGCCTTCCAGTCACCATCGGCACAGATGATCAACGGTGAGTTGTTGCCGAGTTCCAAGCCCACACGCTTGCGCGGAGCTGCCGACCTGATCGCCCAGCCGACCTCCGGCGAACCCGTGAAGGAGATCAGAGCCACATCGGGGTTGCCCACCAGCGCGTCGCCGATCACCGAACCCGGACCCGGGACCACACTGAGCATCTCCATGGGCAGCCCGGCTTCGAACAGCACCTGAGCGAGGTTGAGCGCCGATAGCGGGGTCTGGCTGGCGGGCTTGTTGACCACCGGGCAACCAGCGGCGATCGCCGGTCCGACCTTGTGGGCCACCAGGTTGAGCGGGAAGTTGAACGGCGAGATGGCACCGACCACCCCGATCGGCACCCGGAGCACGAATCCGAGGTGGTCCATCCCCGCCGCTGCCGCATCCATCGGCAGCAACTCCCCAGCGAACGTCCGGGCTTCAGCCGCCGAGAACTGCAGCGTCGAAACCGCCCGCTGGACCTCGACCCGGGCTTGCTTGATCGGCTTGGCGGCCTCCCGCGACAGGTCGGCAGCGATCGATTCCACCCGCTCGGACAGCAGGATGGCCGCCCGGTCCAAGATGGCCGCGCGCTCGTGGGTAGGCAGTGGATTCCCGTGCAACGCCTGCTTCGCGACGGCGACGGCGCGGTCGACATCAGCCGCGGTGAAGACCGGCACCTCAGCGATGAGCGAGTCGTCGAAGGGGGACCGGATCTCGCGGACCTGATCGGAGGTAGTCCAAGTGCCGGCGACAGGGAACTGGAGGGTCATGGCTGCACTGTAATGCGGGTCGACGCTGGTGAACCAGGTTTCGCACCGGGCGTCGGTACCAGGTCCGGGCGTAGCCTCGTGGCCGGGAGGTAGCGGTATGGGCAAGCGGACGATGACAGCGGCGGACCACGCTTGGTACCGCATGGACTCCCCCGAGAACCTGATGATGGTGCACGCGATCATGTGGACCGATGAGCCGCTGGACTGGGAAGCCGTGCGCGACGACGTCGGCGAGCGGATGCTCGAACGCTTCCCGAAGTTTCGTCAGCATCCCGTGCCCGCCCCGAACCCGGTCGGCCGGGCCGCGTGGGACGACGACGAGGACTTCGACCAGGAGCGTCACATCATCAGCCACACGCTTGCCGAGCCAGGAGACCGGCGCACCTTGGAGCAGTACATCCAGAGCCAGATCCCGGTGCCGCTGGACCCGGAGCATCCGATGTGGCAGGTGCACTTCATCGACGGCTACGGCGAGGGTTCGGCGGTGCTGTTCCGGATGCATCACAGCATCGCCGACGGGATCACCCTGACCCGGGTCCTGCTGTCGCTTACCGACACCGAGAACCCGGGTTTCGAACCGGCCGCTGCTGACCGCGGACTGTTGGGTGAGGTGACCGATTTGGGCATCCAGGCCGTGCGGACGGTGAGTGACCCGGCCAAACTGGTGGGGGCGGCCAACGCGGGTCTGCGAGGCGCTCGGCGCCTACTGCACCTGGCGACAATCCCGCAGAAGCCGCCCAGCGCGCTGTCGGGCACGATCGGTCGCGACAAGCAGGTCAGGTGGACGGACCCCTGGCAGGTCGATGACATCAAAGCCATCAGCAGGTCGGCGGGCGTCACCGTCAACGACGTACTGCTGTCCGTGCTGGCCGACGCGCTGAGCCGGTATCTGGACGAGGAGGGCACGCCGCTGGAATCGGTGCGCGTGATGGTCCCCGTGAACCTCCGGCCGCTGGACGCCCCCTTGACCAGCGACCTCGGCAACGTGTTCGGCGAGTACATCGTCACACTGCCGACCGGCGCGATGAGTCCCACCGAGCGACTGGCCGAGATGCACTCGATCATCGAGGAACTCAAGGGTTCCCCGGAGGCCGTGGTCGCCTACCTCACGCTGCTGGCCATCGGCTGGATGCCCGATCCGCTTCAGGACCTCTCCACCAGCCTGTTCGCCGGCAAGGTGGTTGCCACCGTGAGCAATGTGCCCGGTCCCCGCACCCCCGTTTACTTGGCGGGCACCGAGGTCAGCGGCATCATCGGCTGGGTGCCGGGTTCCGGCGACGTTGGGCTGGGCGTCTCAATGTTCTCCTACAACGGACAGGTCCTGATGGGGCTGATGGCCGACGCGTTGCTGATCGAAAACCTCGACCGTTTGGTCGGGCATCTCGTAGAGAGCCTGGAGGACCTGGGCAAGGACGTGGCCCGGGGTTGAGGTCGGCCAGTGGCGGGAGCCCGCGGGACGAACCTCGCGGCCCCGCCGGCTCAGTCGCCGCCCGAGGTCACGAAGTCGATGAGCTGCTCGACACGCCCGAGCAGCGCCGGTTCGAGATCGCCATAACCCCGCACCCGCCCGAGGATGTGAGCCCACGCTTGGCCAGGATCCATGCGCCACCCCAACGCCGCGATCACGCCCTCCTTCCAGGGAGTGCCCATCGGCACCTCAGGCCAGGCCGCGATGCCGACGGCCTGCGGCTTCACGGCCTGCCAGATGTCCACGAATGGATGACCCACGATCTCCACGTGGGGCGCGAAACGCCTGCGGGCCTGCATCGCAAGCTTCGACTCCTTGGTCCCGGTCACCATGTGGTCCAGCAGCACGCCCACCCGCGCGCGAGGTCCCGGCCCGAACTGCTCCAACGCGGCCACGAGGTCGTCGGCTCCGTGCAGGGGTTCCACAACGACGCCCTCCACACGCAGGTCGTGGCCCCACACCTTCTCCACCAGCTCCGCGTCGTGGATGCCCTCCACCCAGATCCGGCTCGACCGGGCGACGCGCGCCCGCACGTCGGCCACGTACACCGAGCCGGACGCCGAACGCTTGACGCCGGCGGACGTGGGTTTGGCGACGACAAGTGTGGCGGGCTGACCTTCGAACAGAAACGCCGCACGCCTCAGCGGGAACAACCTCCGCGCGCCATGCCGGTCCTCCAACGAGACGGCCAGCCCCTCGGCGGTCTTGTCCGTGCCCACCACCGCGCCGCAGAAACCGGAGTCCGCGCACTCGACGACCAGGCCC
>JALOLM010000030.1 GCA_025455985.1 Candidatus Nanopelagicales bacterium
CGGCCCTGGCCGACAGCCAGCCCATCCTCGCCGAGGGCATGCAGCACCCCGCGGTCAAGCGAGTGCAGAAAGCTCTGGGGATCTCCCCGCAGACGGGTTTCTTCGGCCCGGTCACGCTGGCAGCGGTCAAAAAGTACCAAGCCGAGCATGCAATACCCACGACCGGTGTCGTCGGTCCGCTGACCTGGGCCTCCCTGGGCTCGCAGCAGCAGACGACCCGCAAGAAGGCCAAACAGGCCAAGCACGCGCAGAAGGCCAAGAAGAAGTCACAGAAGACCAAGCGGACCAAGAAGGCCAAGAGGTCGAAGAACCAGTCCACGCGGCCCGCATCTGACAGCAACCCGCATGCCGCGATGACCCTGCAATACGGCGATCGCGGCGCCGCGGTGTTGTTCCTGCAGAAGCAGTTGGCTGTCCAGCCGCAGACCGGCTACTTCGGCCCAATCACGCAGGCCTATGTCAAGGCGTTGCAGAGCGCGGCCAAGTTGTCCGTCACGGGAATCGTCGACGCGGCGACGTGGCGCAAGGTCGGCAAGGTGGCCTTCACGCCGCCGGCACCGGCACCGGCTGCTCCCCCAGCGACCACCCCCCTTCCCGCACCGAGCAGCGCCACGGCGGCGAAGGTGCTCGCCGTGGCTGCCTCTCAGGCCGGCGTCCCGTACGTGGCTACCGGCTACTCCCCGGAGCAGGGCTTCAACTGCAGCAGTTACACCCAGTGGGTGTACGAGCAGGTCGGCATCGACCTCGGCGGGGCGTACACGGTCTGGCAGTACGACAAGAGCCGTCACATCAGCGCGGCCGAGGCCAAGCCCGGCGACCTGGTGTTCTTCTACAACTACAAGGACAACTTCATCGGCCATGTCGGGATCTACGCCGGAAACGGCATGATGTGGCACGCCCCTCGCACAGGCCGGGTCGTGAGCCTCGAGAAGGTCTACACGGACAAGGTCTACTACGGTCGGGTGCTCAACCAGTAGGTCTCGCCTAGGCCGCCCCTTCAGGCGGCGGTCGGTATTGGCGGCGCGCGGGTAGTGGGCGTGATCTTAGGTAAGCCGTCGGGGTCCATCGCGATCGTGTAGCGACCGTGGTGCAGGTCGTGGTGACACCGCGAGCAAAGCAGGGCCAGATTTTCCAGGTCTGTCAAACCACCTGCGGCCCAGCCGATGATGTGGTGGGCATGGCAGAACCTCGGGGTGCGCCCACAGCGGATGCAGCCGCGGTCACGAGCGATCAGCGCCGCCCATTGGGCCGCGGACGCCCGCCGAGCGGTACGGGCCAGCGCTAGCGGCACGAACGAACTCCCAGCACGCCGGCCGAAGATGACCGTGCATACCGCCGCGCAGGACAGCAGTTCGTAGTGTGCGGCGCTGAGGCGGGTGCCGTCGGCCAGCACAGCCGAGTCGGGCATGTTGTCGATGTCGACGAGCACACTGACCCCCGAAACTCCCAGCGGACGGGTGTTCGCCGCCGCCGCCGACGCCACATCGGCGAGGGCATCCGCGCGGCGTTGCTCGGGACTGCTGTCCGGATCGGGCTCAGCGGTGAAACTGGCCAGGACATCCGCCAGCGCGGCTCCGTCGATGTCGGTGAGCAGGCCGCTGATCCGCCACATGCCCGATGGCCGGGCAGACAGCCGCAGGCTCCGGCGGGCGCGCTGCTCGGCAGTGTCCAGGTCCGGCTTGGCCGGGTTGTGGGCATCGGCAATGGTCTGCAGTATGTGACGCACGGACACCGGGTCCACCTCGGCTGCTACCTGCGCCGTCGTGTGTTCGATGGACCTGAAGTTGGGAATGGCTTGGGCGTTCTCAGCGATCACGGCGGCATGCATGCTCGAGATGTCCCCGGCGGTGAACGCCGCATCGACCTCCGGCAGCCCGCGCAGCTCACGGGCCAGTTTCACGATCGCGGAACCAGCCTGCGGGGTCGACCCCGTCGCAGCCGCAACGAGCGTCCCGGTCGTGCCTGCCCGCAGGGTCTGTGAGGCGCCACTGGCATCCGCGGCCCCGGCGATATGCACCAGGTAGGCGTCCAGCCGGTTGCGCAGCCTGGACACCGCCGCCATGGAACCGGCCATCTCATCCGGGCCCATCCCGGCCGGGTCCGGCAACGAATCGGCGAGCGCATCCATCTCAAGCAGCACCCGACCCGTCACGGTGGGCAGCTCGGCACGAATCCGCGCACGTCGCCTTGCCGCGAACGACACCTCGAAGAACCCCACCGAACACCCCCCTTCAACCCGACATTCCTAGGCTAGAACGCAGGTACGACACGAAACGTCGGGCGAGTGAATCTGTGGACAAACCGACAAGTCGCCTCGCCCATCACCGGGATTGCTAACCTCCCGTGCATGACCGCTCCCACATCACCTGACGCTCGCGCAGTCTTCGCCACCGGTTGCCTTGAGGGCCGCCAGGCACTGGTGACCGGCGGTGGATCCGGCATCGGGCGGGCGAGCGCCCAGTTGCTGGCCGACCTCGGAGCTCGCGTGACGGTGGTGGGGCGCACCGAGGAAGCGCTGGTGGAGACCGCCACGCACAACCCGGACCTGATCGATCATCGGGTGGCCGATCTGCGCGAACCGGACGCCGTCGACGCGATGCTCGACAGCCTCAACGGCTGCGACTTCCTTCTGAACAACGCCGGTGGGCAGTTCGTCGCTCCCGCCCAGGACATCTCCTACAAGGGCTTCCGCGCGGTGACCCGGCTGAACCTCGATGCGCCGTGGTACATCACGACCGGGGTCGCGAACCGGTTCTTCATCCCGGCGAAGTACGGCAAGATCGTTTCCATCACGATGACCCCTCACCGCGGAATGCCCTTCATGGCGCACTCCTCCGCGGCGCGTGCCGGTGTGGAGTCGCTGACCCGCAACTGGGCCGTGGAGTGGGGGCCGCTGGGAATCCGGGCGGTGGCCATCGCCCCGGGCATCGTGCACACCGCCGCCTGGGAGCGTTACGGGCTCGTACCCGAGCAGGTCGGTGCGTATCTGCCCGCCGGCCGCCTGCAGACCGCTGATGAGGTGGCCGCGATGGTGGCGTTCCTGTTCTCCCCCGCCGGCGACTACATCACCGGCAGCGTGTTGACCTGCGACGGGGGCTTTGACATCGCCGGCGCCGCCCCCAGCGGCTGATCCCCGCGGGGCTTGCATACGCGGCAGGCGAGCGCGTAGCGTCGGGAACCTCCCAGAGGCCGGAGGCGACGCAATGCACAAGCAGCCCGTTGAGATCTCCGCTTTCCACCGACGTGACCTGAGCCTGGCCGGCTTCCTGCTGCACGGTCGCTGGCCCGACTCCACCCGTGAGTGGTCCCAGGTCCTGGCCCTGGCCGTGGGGGTTGCGGCCGTACCCGGGCTCTTGCCCACCACGACTGTGTTCAAGGCGACCGACCAGCGACCAGACGTCGGACAGTCACGTGCAGTTGGCGTCATGGCCTTCGCGGGGCCTGTGCTCGGCGACGAGGCACCCGGACCCGGCTCGCTGTCCGACCCGAGGCCGCCTGCGCTGTTCGTATTGCATCCACCGGCGGAAACCCGGCCGAGTCTGCCAGAGGTCGAAGGTGCGGCGTCCGGTGTCCTGTGGCTTCCCGGCGTCCCAGAACTTGGACTGGAACACCGGGCCGCGTGGGTGGAGGCTGAGGCGGACGGGACCGTCACCCGCCTCGTGAGCGCAGTGGACGTGGACCCGTGGGCGGATGCCGACCTGGCCGTGCTGGCCACGCTGGTGGCCGCATGAATCCCGAGGTCCTTGAGATCCGCGCGGGCTCGACGATCGCCCGGATCGCACCGGGTCAAGGTTTCAACTGCTACTCACTGGTCGTCGACGGCTTCGACTACCTGCACCAGGAAACCGGCTTTCTGCCCGACGGCAGCCCCACCCACAGCGGTACCCCGATCCTGTTCCCCTGGCCCAACCGCATCGCCGCGTCGACATTCGAATGGCAGGGGAAGACTTATCACGTGCCCGTCACGGAGCAGGCGACCGGCGCGAGCCTGCATGGATTCGCGTGCCGGACGCCGTGGCCGGTGATCGATCAGTCGGACGACAGCGTCACCGGCGAATGGATCCTGTCGCGCGACGCCCCGGCGATGGCCGCGAACTGGCCCGCCGACGTCGGCCTGCGGGTGACCTACCGGGTGGAACCCACAGCCTTGATCGTGACCTCGGAGGTCTTCTGCCCCGGTGACGAACCGGTGCCATTCGGTCTGGGGTTCCATCCGTACTTCCGGGTTCCCGGCCCCTTCGACCAGTGGCTGCTACACACCGACGCAACCAAGGCATGGACGCTGGACACGATGATCCCCACCGGGGAGGTGGTGGACGTCCCAACGCGACTGGACTTCGGCAAACCGCGCCGGATCGGCGACGAGCATCTCGACGACGTGCTGACCGGACTACCTGCCGCCGACGCGATGTGCCGGCGCGCTGTCCTGATGTCCATGGCCGCGTCACTGGCGGTCAGCAGCGATCCGCAATGGCGCGAGTACGTGTTCTTCACCCCCACGTCCCGCGACGCACTGGCCATCGAGCCGTACACCTGCACGACCGACGCCATCAACCTGCAACAGCACGGCAAGGATGCGGGCCTGCGCGTCGTGGCGCCGGGAGCCCAGCAGAGCTTCGTCTGGCGCATCGACATCGCCTGAGCCGCCACAGGGCCGCGTGCCACGCGATTGGTACCGTTTGGTATTCGATCTGAGGAGTTTCATGGGACATCTGGCCCGCTGGGCGGTCCGCAAACCTGTTCTGGCGATCATCTCGTGGTTCGTGCTTTTCCTGGTCATCGGAGTGCTCGGCAGCAGGTTCGGCGGTGACCTCCGGGACTCCTTCGAACTGCCCGGCACCGAGTCGCAGGTCGCACAGAACCTGCTCTCGGAGACCTCCGGCGCCAATGCCGCCTCGGGTGCGACCGCGACCTTGGTGTGGGGGGTCGAGAACGGGACTGTGGAGGAGACCGGCGTCAAGGACACTGTCGTGCCCTTGATGGAGGAGTTCGCCAGCCTCGACGGTGTCAGCTGCGTAACGTCGCCGTACGGACCCACCTACGGGTCGGACTGCCCCGTGCAGGAGAAGCAGGAGAACGCTTTCCCACTACCGCCAGAGGTCCAGGAACGTATCGACAAGGCCACTGCAGCCGCTATCGAAGCCACCTCGCCGGTCAGCGACGACAAGCAGGTTGCATACGCCACCATCACCTTCGACAGCGCGACCGACGTGCCCACCGCGACTGCCTCGAAGATCATCGAAGAGGTCGAAGCGGCCAACGGCAGCAACGGCGTGACCATCGGCGCGAACGGCCAAGTCCTGGCCTTCGCCGGTCAGGAGCCGCCCAGCGGTGAGGCCATCGGCATCCTGGTGGCGATCATCATCCTGCTGCTCGCATTCGGATCCGCTGTTGCGGCAGGCCTACCCATCGTGACCGCCGTCTTCGGCCTCGGCGCGGGTCTGAGCCTGGTCACCTTCACGGCCAACTTCTTCAATGTCGCGACCTTCGCTCCCACCCTCGCGGCGATGATCGGTCTGGGCGTCGGCATCGACTACGCGCTGTTCATCCTGAACCGTTTCCGGCAGGCCGTCATGGCCGGCCACGACCCCAAGGACGCGGTGCTGGAGTCGGTCAACACCGCCGGCCGAGCGGTCCAGTTCGCCGGAACCACCGTGATCATCGCCCTGCTGGGTCTGTTCGTCCTGGGCATCGGCTTCTTCAACGGGCTGGCGATCGCCGCCTCGTTGACAGTGGCGATGGTGATGCTCTCGGCGGTCTGGTTCCTGCCGGCTCTGCTGTCGCTGCTCGGCACACGGGCTCTCGGACTGCGGATGCCGTGGGCACGCAAGAAGAAGGAATGGCACCCCGAAGGTGGCGCCTGGGCCCACTACGGACGGAAGTTGCAGAAGCGCCCCTGGTTGTACACGATCGGTGCCGCGTTGTTGGTGATGGTCATGGCGATCCCCTACTTCAGCATCCGCCTGGGCTTCCCCGACGACAGCGGACAGCCGGCGGGCAGCCCCGCGCGCGTTGCGTACGACCTGCTGGCCGACGGATTCGGACCCGGTAGCAACGGCCCGTTCTTCGTGGCGGTACAGCTACCTTCGGCCTTGGACGAGGATGCCCTGCGCAGCCTGATCATCGACTTGAACGAGACCCCGGGTGTCGAGCGGACGATCCCGACGGTCGAGATGGTGCCGATCTCGGTGACGCCGAACCAGACGATCACCGCGATCCAGGTCGTACCGACGACCAGCCCGCAGAGCCCCGAGACCGAGGATCTGCTCAAGCGACTGCGCGAGGACACGATTCCCAACGCCGAAGAGGGCACGACGATGCGCGCCTACGTGGGCGGGGCCACCGCGGTGACCGCGGACTTCACGCAGGTGTTGTCCGATGCGCTTCCGATCTTCCTCGCGGTCGTCGTGGGTCTGGGCTTCATCGCGTTGACCATCCTGTTCCGGTCGCTGCTCGTGCCGTTGATCGGTGCGGTCACAAGTCTGCTGAGTCTGGGGGCCGCACTCGGCGTCACTGTCGCGATCTTCCAGTGGGGCTGGGGGGCCGATCTGCTCGGCGTGACCGGCACGGGCCCGATTCTGCCCTTCTTGCCGATCATGGTGTTCGCGATCTTGTTCGGCTTGTCGATGGACTACCAGGTGTTCCTGGTCTCCCGCATGCACGAGGAATGGGTGCACACCAAGGACAACGGGCTGGCGGTACGGCGCGGACTCGCCGGCTCCGGGCGGGTGGTGGCCATCGCCGCCGCCATCATGTCCAGCGTCTTCCTGGCGTTCATCCCGACGCCGGAGGACACGATCAAACTCTTCGGTGTGGGGCTTGCCACCGCCGTACTCGTGGACGCCTTCATCATCCGTCTGATCATGGTGCCCAGCCTCATCAGCTGGATCGGACCGCCCACCTGGTGGCTACCGCGCTGGTTGGGCTTCCTGCCGGAGGTCCACATGGAGGCCGAGGGCTCCGGCGACGAGATCGTCGACGACGACCCGGAGTTGGTTGGGGCGAAGTAGGCGGCCGCCGCAGTTGGTTGACGTCCGTGCAGTTGGTTGACGTCTGGGTAGTTGGTTGACGTCTGTCGCACGCTGAACGTCAACCAACTACCCGAACCCCACCCAACGCATCGGCCAGCGCCGGCCACCCACGTGGTACACCCGAAGGAGTGCATTCTCTTTCGGCGTGGTCACGTTGTGTGATGACGAATCGGCCCGAAGTCACGACAAATCCACCCATTCGGCCCAAATTTGATCACCGATCGCACTTCAGTTCTCGGCAAAGTGGGCCGATTCCCTAGTGTCAAGATCGCTAAGGAAACGGAGACCGGGATGAACAGGAAGATCGCGCTGGCGGTAGGGGCAGGCGTACTGGCCAGTGGTGGTGTGCTCGCATCAGCGGCAACTCTGGGCACACTCGGTGTGAAGACTCTCGGCACCAGCTCCAACGCCGTCGCCGGCTGCGGCTCGAACGACATCACGATCCGGTGGAACGACACGGCGCCCGTCTACTCAGGGGCCGCCACACCTGCCAACTCGACGTTCACCACCAGCGACGTGGTCGTCAACGTGCCCAACGCCTGCGTAGGGGCGACTCTGGACTTGGCGGTCGCGGACAACTCTGGCGGTGCGGCCCTGGCCACCGGACAGGTGAACAACCTGACTGCGGGGAACAACGTCGTCACCCTCAGCGCCCCAGTGGACTCCAAGCAGGTTCTGCAGACGACAGTGACGATCTACAACCAATCCTGATGCACCCCGCCGACAGGGCGTGAGTCCCGATGACCATGACCGACAGCCCAACGATCCAGGCACCCGCCGCCGGACCGCGATCCCCGAATGACCGCGGCTGGCGGCGGGCCTGGCGTTGGACCACCGGTCTGCTGTGCGTGGCGTTCATGGTCGGCGCCATCATCGTGGCCTGGCCACAAAGCCTCGGCGGGCAGTTCCGCATGGTCGTCGTGTCAGGGACGTCCATGGAACCCGGCTACCACACCGGCGACATGCTTCTGGCCATCAAATCCCGTAACTACGAACCCGGCGACGTGATCGTCTACTCCCCGCAGATCGACGGTGTCACGGTCGGCCGGGTCGTACACCGGGTGATCGAGGTACAGGACAACGGGACCTACCTGACCCAAGGCGACAACAAGGACTACCGCGATCCCTGGTCGATCCCCAAGACCTGGGTCGAGGGCCGGGTGATCACGCTTGTCCCCCAGGGATTCATCGTGATCTATGTCCTGCGCAATCCCATCTTTCTGGCTGTCATGTCGGGGCTATTACTCACCATGGCGCTGTGGCCGCGCGATCCGCTCTCAGATCCCCCGTCGGGGCCCGCCTTCGACGACCTCGCACCACCTGTGTGACGCACCGCATGGCAACGGTGACAATCCGTAGTTCTTCCGTAAACTGCTTGCCCGGGGGGTGGGAGAGGAGCACGAGGTGCCATGGCGACCGGTGGTGTTGACCTTCGGCGCCGGCCTATTGGCAGTGTCGGTTGGGCTGGCAGGCGCCGCCACCCTCGGCGTCCTCGACACCAAGAGCCTGGGCACCAGTTCCAGCATCGTCGCCGCGTGCGATTCCACCATCGGGATCAGTTGGGATGACACCTCAAGCCCCTCGTACTCCGGGAGTGCCGCGGTTGCCAACTCGACGTTCACCGTCAGCAGTTTGCGGATGACCGGCGTGGACAACACCTGCGACGGCCAGAAGTTCAGGCTGGCCATCGCCGATGGCAACGGGGTCGCATTGACCTCTCAAAGCGGCACACTGACGGTGGCTGGGAACTCGGCGAATCTCAGCTTCGCTGCCACAAATGCCAAGCTCATCGAGCAAGTCACGATCACGATCTACGAGTGAAGCCATGATCAGACAACGCATCGGTACCCTCTCCTGGAAGGCCGTGGTGGCTGCCGCCGCGATCTTCCTGGTGACTGCCGGTGCCGCCTTCGCCTCCGCAATGGCGCTCAGTGGCGGGAGCCTGGTGACCGGCTCGGTGGCGGCATCGTGTCAGTCCTCCACGATCACGCCTACGTGGAACTTCGCGTACGACCAGAGCATCCCCGGGTACGAGATCACCGCGGTGACTCTGGATGGGCTTCAAGCGGGCTGCCTCGACCGCAGCGTGAAGGTGGTCCTGGCCGACGTGAACGGGGTACAGGTGGTGGCCGGATCAGGTACCACCCCTAGCTCGGGCACCGCGGCGACGATCGCGCTCGACACGTCCTTCAACCTCACCTCCACGTGGGTGCGGCAACTGACTGTGGTCGTCTACGGCTAGGGGGCGCGGATGAGAACCTGGCCGGTGGTGGCGATCCTGGCGGGCACCTGTCTGTTCGGGGCTGCCGTGGGTAGCGCCGCCGCAGGATCTCTGAACGTCAACGGCAGCCCGGTGGAGGCTGGTTCGGTCGCAATCACCGCTGCATGCGCGAGTCCCCCTCTGACCCTGGCCGCGCCCCGCAGCGCGTTCACCGCTCCCGGGACCTACCGGCTGCGCCAAGTCCCGGTTTCGGCGGTGGTAGCCGCATGTCAGTCCAAGCCGTTCCAGGTGACGATCGCCAACAACGCCACCCCCTACACAACTCTCACGAACTGGGGCGGGACATTGCCCGGCGCGACGAGCGGCACACTCACGGATGCGACCGGATTGGACGTGAACAGTCTGCCGAGCACCAACTCCGTGCGCACCTACCTACTGGTGCGCACGTCATGAGGCCTTGGGTGGTGAGTGCGGGCGCCGGGGCAATGCTGATCATCGGTTTCGCTGCGGGTTCTGCGGGCACCTCGGGGTTCACCGTGGCATCGCCGCCCGGAGTGGCTCAGGTGGCGCTGTTGAACTCCACCGTGACCAACAGCCTTCGCGACCAGTTCAGCATCGCGACGACGATCGGACTCAGCGGGCAAGTCACAGACTTCAACGGAGGTGGCACGTTCACCGCCAACAGCGGACCCACATGGGCAGCGGACGCGACCTGGTCCAACAGTTCTGCTGGTTACGTCACCCGCGCGACTGGCTCCGGGTTGTCGTCGGCCCGGGTCCCGTGGCTCACCCGGCGCAGCACGGTCGGGGTGACCGTGACCAGCTACGGCACCTCCGTCAACGCAGGCGTACTCAGCGGCGCCAACGCCAGCGGGACCAGCGGGGTCGCAGCCGTGCTGTACTACTCGGGCAGCTACCGTTTCGCCATCTTCCGCATCGACGGCACCACCGCGACCCTGTGCAGCACGTCGGCGAACCTGGCCTCGACCGGAAACCGCACCATCACCCTCACCTACAACCCCTCCACTGGCGATCCGGCATCCGCGACGATCACCGGGACGAACGGCACGACGCTCACGTCGAACTGTTCCCTGAGCACTGCCAACGGCACGTACGCGGGACTGCACTCAGGCACTGCGACGACTGCCAGGTACGACAACTTCAGCGCTGTGCTGTGAAACCCCCACCGCTGAGCAGTTGGTGAGCGGGGGTACGAAGCGGCCCCCACCCGATCCGGATGGGGGCCGCCTCGTGCAGCGTGGGTCAGCGGTACTCGCCGCGGTCACCGAGGTAACCGTCGTCAAGCGGGACGCTCGCGCCGGTCACATCGTCGAAGTGACCGTAGGAGAAGTCGTCGTACGCACGGTATTGCGCGTACACCGCGTCGCGGGCCTCCTGCGTCGGCTGAACCTGCAGGTTCCGGTACTGCGAGAGTCCGGTTCCGGCGGGGATCAGCTTGCCGAGGATCACGTTCTCCTTCAAGCCGAGCAGCGGGTCGCTCTTGGCCTGGATCGCCGCCTCGGTCAGCACGCGGGTGGTCTCCTGGAAGGACGCCGCCGACAGCCACGACTCGGTGGCCAGCGACGCCTTGGTGATACCCATCAACTCAGGTCGGCCGGAGGCGGGAGTGCCACCGTCGGTGACGACCTGCCGGTTGACCTCGCGGAAGGTGCTCATCTCGACGACGTCGCCGGTCACGAACGGGGAGTTCCCCGGCTCGATGATGGTGACGCGCTTGAGCATCTGCCGAACGATGACCTCGATGTGCTTGTCGTGGATCGACACACCCTGCGGCTTGTACACCGCCTGGACCTGGTCCACCAAGTGCTGCTGCACCGCGCGTGGGGTCAGGATCCGCAGGATCTGCTTCGGGTCCTCAACACCGGCGGTGAGCTTCGTGCCGGCCTTGATGTGCTCGCCGTCCTCGACCTCGAGCTTGACCTTCTTGGACACGGGGTGCTCGATCGGCTCAGACCCGTCGTCGGGG
>JALOLM010000291.1 GCA_025455985.1 Candidatus Nanopelagicales bacterium
GCAGGGCTGACTACTCTGGAGGACGGCATGTGAATCGACCCCAGGGGCTCCCGTGACCACTGACGCAGGTAACACGTTCGGCGCGAACGAATGGCTCGTCGACGAACTCTACGAGCAGTACTTGCAAGACCGGCATTCCGTCGACCCCGCATGGTGGGACTTCTTCGCCGACTACACCCCGTCGGATCCCGCCCGCGCGGCGGCACTGAGGTCCAAGATCGAACAAGCGCGGGCCAGTCGCAGGCCGGCACCGGCACAACCAGCGGCCCCGAAGCCCGCCGCACCCCAGGTCTCCACCGAGGAGGCGAGTGTGCTGCGCGGGCCGGCCGCCCGGGTGGTCACCAACATGGAGGCCAGTCTCGGGGTGCCGACCGCGACCAGCGTGCGCGCTGTGCCGGCCAAACTGCTGGTCGACAACCGCGTGGTGATCAACAACCACCTGAAGCGCAAACGGCAGGGCAAGATCAGCTTCACGCACCTGATCGGGTTCGCGATGGTTCAGGCGATGAAGGCCATGCCCAGCATGAACGTCTCCTACGCCGAGGTCGACGGCAAACCTGCGGTCGTGCAGCACGAATCAATCGGGCTGGGGATCGCCATCGACATGGCCAAGAGCGACGGCACCCGGCAGTTGCTCGTCCCGAGCATCAAGAACGCCCAGGACATGGACTTCGCTGCGTTCCGTCACGCGTACGAGGACCTGATCCACCGCGCCCGCACCGGCAAGCTCGGCGTCGACGACTTCGCCGGAACCACTGCAAGCCTCACGAACCCCGGCACGATCGGCACCGTGCACTCCGTGCCACGGCTGATGCCCGGTCAGGGCGTCATCGTGGGCGTCGGCGCCATGGAGTACCCGGCGGAGTTCCAAGGCGCGGCCGTCGAGTCCATCGTGCGGCAGGGCATCAGCAAGATCCTCACGCTCACTTCGACCTACGACCACCGGATCATCCAGGGTGCGCAGAGCGGTGAGTTCCTGCGGCGCATCCACCAGTTGCTGCTCGGCGAGGAGGACTTCTTCGTCAACGTCTTCCGCTCGCTGCGTATCCCCTATGAGCCGATCCGCTGGGCCCAGGACATCGCCCTGCGCCACGACGACGAGATCTCCAAGACCGCCCGTGTCCAGGAACTCATCCACGCCTACCGGGTGCGCGGGCACCTCATGGCCGACATCGACCCGCTGGAGTACAAGCAGCGCGCGCACCCGGACCTCGACGTCGCCAGCCACGGCCTGACTCTGTGGGACCTCGACCGCGAGTACGCCACCGGCGGGTTCGGCGGTAAGCCCTTCATGCAGCTACGCACCGTCCTGGGCATCCTGCGCGACTCCTACTGCCGCACCATCGGCGTGGAGTACATGCACATCCAGGACCCCGAGCAGCGCGCCTGGATCCAGCAGCACGTGGAGCGGCCCTACGCTCCGCCGACGCGCGAGCAGCAGATGCAGATCCTCAGGCGTCTGAATGCCGCTGAGGCGTTCGAGACGTTCCTGCAGACCAAGTACGTGGGCCAGAAGCGCTTCTCCCTCGAAGGTGCCGAGTCGACCATCGCGGTGCTTGACGAGATCCTTGAGGCGTCGGCCCAAGCCCGGCTCGACGAGGTCGCCATCGGGATGCCCCACCGCGGCCGGCTCAACGTCCTGGCCAACATCGCAGGCAAGCGTTACGCCCAGATCTTCCGCGAGTTCGAAGGGGGCACCGTCGATTCGGTCATGGGCTCGGGCGACGTCAAGTACCACCTCGGCAGCGAGGGTACGTACACCGCCGACACGGGCGAGGAGATCACGGTCTACCTCGCCGCGAACCCCAGTCACCTGGAGGCGGTCAACCCGGTGCTCGAAGGCATCGTGCGCGCCAAGCAGGACGACCTCGACCGGGGTGAGGAGTTCCCTGTCATCCCCGTATTGATGCACGGCGATGCGGCGTTCGCCGGCCAGGGTGTGGTGGCCGAGACGCTCAACCTGTCGCAACTGCGCGGCTACCGGACGGGCGGCACGGTCCACATCATCGTCAACAACCAGGTCGGCTTCACCACCCCGCCGGAGAGCAGTCGCAGTTCCGTGTACGCCACCGACGTCGCCCGCACTGTGCAGGCACCGATCTTCCACGTCAACGGCGACGACCCGGAGGCCTGCGTGCGGGTCGCCCGGATGGCGTTCGACTTCCGGCAGGCCTTCAAGAAGGACGTGGTCATCGACCTTGTGTGCTACCGGCGCCGCGGCCACAACGAGGCGGACGACCCGTCGCTGACCAACCCGAACATGTACCAACTGATCGACCAGAAGCGATCCGTGCGCAAGTTGTACACCTCGTCGCTGATCGAGCGCGGGGACCTGTCCCAAGAGGACGCCGAACAGGCGCTGCAGGACTACCAGACCCAACTTGAGCGGGTGTTCTCGGAGACCCGCGAGGCCATGTCCCACCCCGAGGAGACCCATCCGGTCACCGTGGTGGAGTACCCCGCCCACGTCGAGACGGCCATTTCCGATGAGACCCTCAAGCGCATCATCGACAGTCAGGTAGCACTGCCCGAACGGATCACCGTGCACACCCGGTTGCAGCCACAGTTGCAGCGCCGGGCCCAGATGGTCGAAGACGGCACGATCGACTGGGCACTCGGGGAGACGCTCGCCTTCGGTTCCCTGCTGCTCGAAGGCCGCGATGTGCGGTTGACCGGCCAGGACAGCGGCCGTGGCACCTTCGGCCAGCGGCATGCAGTGATCGTCGACCGGCTCACCGAAGAACGCTACGTCCCCCTGCACCACCTCTCCAGCGACCAGGGCCGCTACTACGTGTACGACTCCATGCTCAGCGAGTTCGCGGCGCTCGGCTTCGAGTACGGCTACTCGGTGCAGAACCCGCAGACGCTGGTGCTCTGGGAGGCGCAGTTCGGCGACTTCGCCAACGGCGCTCAGACGATCACCGACGAGTTCATCTCCAGCGGCGAGCAGAAGTGGGGGCAACTGTCGGGAATCGTGATGCTGCTGCCCCACGGCTACGAGGGGCAGGGCCCGGACCACTCCTCCGCCCGCGTCGAGCGGTACCTGCAACTGTCGGCTCAGAACAACATGACCGTCGCCATGCCGAGCACCCCGGCCAGTTACTTCCACCTGTTGCGCTGGCACGCCAAGGCCCCGCACCACAAACCGATGATCGTCTTCACGCCCAAGTCCATGCTGCGGCTCAAAGCGGCGGCCTCGAAGGCCGAAGACTTCACGGACGGCTACTTCCGTCCGGTGATCACCGACGACACCGTGGACCCGGCCAACGTCAAGCGGGTGCTGCTGTGCTCCGGCAAAATCACCTGGGACCTGTTCGCGGGGCGGGCCAAGGCCGGCCGCGAGGACGTGGCCATCGTGCGCCTGGAGCGGCTGTATCCGCTGCCGGTGGAGGAGATCCAGGCCGCCTTGGACGCCTACCCCGCCGACGCCCAGATCGTCTGGGTGCAGGAGGAGCCGATGAACCAGGGCGCCTTCCAGTACGTCTCGGTGAACCTTCCCGAACACCTCGATGGCAGAGCGGTGGGACGGGTCTCCAGACCGCCGTCAGCGTCGCCGGCCACGGGGTCGCACAAGGCCCACGAGCTCGAGCAGGCCCAGGTGGTCGACGAGGCCATCAACGGCTGATGTACGACAGCGACGCAGGCATCGAAGAACTGGCCCGACGCCGGGAGGGCGAGCAGTTCGACATCGAGTGGCTCGC
>JALOLM010000292.1 GCA_025455985.1 Candidatus Nanopelagicales bacterium
ACACCCGGCGTCGGTAGCGTTCAGGTCAAGCGAGGAAGGGCACACGATGGACGACACGATCCGCCAGCACAAGTACCTGCTGACTGAGGACCAGATCCCCACCACCTGGTACAACATCATCCCCGATCTGCCGGTTCCGCCCCCGCCGCCGCTACACCCCGGGACGATGGAGCCCGTAGGCCCCGAGGACCTCGCCCCGCTGTTCCCGATGGCCCTGATCGAGCAGGAAGTGACCGGCGAGCGCTACGTCGACATTCCCGGCGGCGTGCTTGACGTGTACCGGCAATGGCGGCCCACACCGCTGTTCCGCGCCCACCGGCTGGAGAAGGCGCTGGGCACCCCGGCACGCATCTACTACAAGTACGAAGGTGTCTCACCGGCAGGTTCACACAAGCCCAACACCGCGGTCCCGCAGGCGTACTACAACGCCAAGGAGGGGATCAAGAAGCTCACCACCGAAACCGGCGCCGGCCAGTGGGGCACGGCTCTGGCCTTCGCCTGCGCCCTGTACGACATCGAGTGCGAAGTGTGGCAGGTCGGGGCGTCCTACGACGCCAAGCCCTACCGCCGCCTGATGATCGAGGCGTTCGGGGCCAGCGTCCACCGCTCGCCGTCGCAGCTCACAGAGGCCGGCCGGACGCTGGGTGCCGACCCTGCCAACCAGTCCGGTTCGCTGGGTATCGCGATCTCCGAGGCGGTCGAGGTCGCGGCCACGCATCCGGAGGTCCGGTACGCGCTCGGCTCGGTGCTCAACCACGTGCTGCTGCACCAGACGGTGATCGGTGAGGAAGCCCTGCTGCAACTGGAGATGGCAGGAGACACGCCCACCCACATCGTCGGATGCACCGGTGGCGGCTCCAACTTCGCGGGCCTGTCCTTCCCGTTCCTGCGCGAGAAGCTGGCGGGCAAGATCTCGCCCGAGATCATCGCCGCCGAACCCGCGAGCTGCCCGTCACTGACCCGTGGCGTGTACGCCTACGACTTCGGCGACACAGCCGGGATGACGCCGCTGATGAAGATGCACACCCTCGGCCACGACTTCGTGCCGGACCCGATCCACGCCGGTGGCCTGCGTTACCACGGCATGGCACCGCTGATCAGCCACGTGTACGAGCAGGGTCTGATGACCGCCCAAGCCGTCCCGCAGACCGAGTGCTTCTCGGCAGCGGTGCAGTTCGCGCGCACCGAGGGCATCGTGCCAGCACCAGAGCCCACGCACGCCTTGGCCTTGGCGATCCGGGAGGCGCAACGGGCCAAGGAGACCGGCGAGGAGACCGTGATCCTGACCGCGCTGTGCGGCCACGGACACTTCGACCTGACCGCCTACGACGACTACCTCAACGGCCGGATGGTCGACGAGGATGTCACCGAGGAGCGCCTGGCCCACGGACTGGAGACGCTGCCTCAGGTCCCCGTGGGCTGACCGGTTCAAAGCCTCGCGACACCGTCCTTGCGGGCGGCTGCGGCGACGGCTGCCGCGACCTGACCGGCCACTCGCTTGTCGAAGACCGACGGCACGATGTAGTCGGCCGCGACGTCGTCACCCACGAGTGCGGACAGCGCGTCTGCTGCTGCCAGCTGCATCCCTCGGGTGATCCGGGTCGCCCGCACGTCCAGGGCTCCGCGGAAGACTCCGGGGAAGGCCAGGACGTTGTTGATCTGATTCGGGAAATCGCTGCGTCCCGTGGCGACCACCGCCGCGTACTTGCCCGCCATGGCCGGGTCCACCTCGGGAGTGGGATTGGCCAAGGCGAAAACGATGGCCTCGTCGGCCATACCGGAGATCGCACCCTCCCCCACCGTGCCGGCGGACACCCCGATGAACACATCGGCACCTTCCAGCGCCTCATCGATCGGGCCGGACAGACCCCGCGGATTCGTGCGCTTCGCCAGGTCCGCCTTGACCCCGTTGAGTCCCTCGCGGCCCGGGCCGATCAGACCTTGGGAGTCGCAGACGCAGACGTCGGTGACACCAGCGGCGAGCAGCATGTTCGTCACGGCCACTCCGGCCGCACCCGCTCCCGAGACCACCGCCTTGACCTCGCTCAGCGCGCGGCCGGTCAGCCGGGCTGCGGACTCCAGAGCCGCGATCACGACGATGGCTGTTCCGTGCTGGTCGTCGTGGAACACCGGTATGTCCACGCGCTCCTGCAGACCCCGCTCGATCTCGAAGCAGCGCGGCGCGGAGATGTCCTCCAGATTGACCCCGCCGAACGCTGGCGCGATGCGCACGATGGTTTCGATGATCTGCTCGCTGTCTTTGGTCGACAGACACATCGGAACCGCATCGACCCCGCCGAATTCCTTGAACAACAGGGCTTTGCCCTCCATCACCGGCAGGGCCGCCTCAGGGCCGATGTCGCCGAGTCCGAGCACCGCCGTGCCATCGGTCACGACCAAGACAGTGTTGGCTTTCCAGGTGTAGTCGAAGACCAGTTCGGGATCCCGGGCGATCGCCTCCGACACCCGGGCGACGCCGGGCGTGTAGGCCAACGCCAGGCCGGCGCCGTCGCGGATGCGCACGGTGGGACGCACCTCGATCTTGCCCCGTCGGTGCAGGGGAAATGCCGGGTCGTTGTCTAGATCCACTGATAATCCTCGTTCTCTGCGATGCGGTGTCATCTTTCCACAGGCACTTGGGCACAATGGTGGGCAGTTGTCCGGAGGGATCTTCCATGAGTGTGCGTCGTCGTGTCGTGCTGGGCTTGACCTGCACTGCGCTGATCGCACTCGCAGGTTGCCAGCAGGGGGCGACCCCCCAGGTCAGCCCCTCGGCTACCGGACCGATCAGCGGTCTGGCCGCGAAGGTTCCCGAGAAGGTGCGCGAGGACGGCGTGCTGACCGTGGGCATAGACCCCAACTACCCCCCGATGGAGTACCTGGAACGCGGCGAGGCGGTGGGCGCAGATCTCGACGTCATGACCGCGATCGCCGAACGCCTCGGGCTGCGCGCGGAGTTCAAGGAAGACGCATACGCCCTGCTCGTCCCCGGTGTAGCGGCGGGACGGTTCGAGTCGGCCATCTCGGCATTGTCCGTGGACGACAACGACCTGCAGAACGTCAGCATGGTCACCTACTACCGCGCGGGTTCCCAACTCGCGGTCCGCCCCCCGGCCAAGAAGCGATTCGGCCCGAACAACCTGTGCGGACGCAAGGTCAGCGTGCTGGACGGCAGCATCCAGTACTCGCAATTGGTGACCAGATCGGCGAACTGCACGGAGCAGAAGAAGAAGCCGATCACCATCGTGACGTTCAAGTCCCAGGCGCCGGCAACCCAGGCCGTGATCGACAGCGACGTGTACGCGACCCTCGCCGACTCCCCCGTCATCCAGAGCGCCATCCAGGAGTCGAACGGTGCGCTTGTCAGCAACGGCAGGAGCTTCGAACGTGCCCCGTACGGCATCGCGGTGGCCAGTGAACGCCGGCAGTTGGCTGAGGTCATCCGCGATGCGCTCGAGTCGTTGATGGCAGACGGCACCTACCAGCAGATCCTGGAGCAGTGGGGTATCCCCAAGGGAGCGATCAGCAAGCCGCGCATCCTCACCCGGCGTGACATCTCCGAACCCACGCCCCTGACCACATTCACCCAGACCCCCTCGGTTTCGGCCTCCCCCACCCCGTCCTTGTGACATCCGGCATCCGGGCCTGATCCTGGCTACCGTGCGCCTATGGAACGTGCCTCGAACGTGGTTCTGAC
>JALOLM010000293.1 GCA_025455985.1 Candidatus Nanopelagicales bacterium
GCGGCGTGGATCGCGGCGAGGCGGCGGCCGTAGTAGGTCACGGCGCTACCCGTGCGTGGTGCCGATGACGGCCGCACCGCCGGCCATGAGGACGCCACCGGACACGCGGGCCACTCGTCGGCGTGTGGTGGGTTCGAGCATCAATCCCCTGGCGCGTCCGGCCAGCGACGAGTAGGCCAGCGCATTCAGCCCGCCGAGGATCACGAAGGCCATGATCATGACAACGGTCTGGGGAAGCCATGGCAGTGCAGGGTCGATGAACTGCGGCACAAAGGCGACGAAGAACGCGATGCTCTTCGGATTCGTGGCGGTCACGGCGAACGACTCTGCGAAGACCCTTCGGGGGGAGGTGTCCGCGCTGTCATCTGTGATCCACTGCCGTCCTCGGGAGCGCCAGGTCCTGATCCCCAGCAGGACCAGGTACAGGCCGCCGGCCACTCGCAGTATGACGAACAACTCCGCCGAGGCGAGCAGGACCGCACCCGCCCCGAGCATCGCCGCGGTCATTGCCACCAAGTCCCCCAGCACCACGCCTGAGACGGTGGCCCGGCGGACGCGGGCGCCGTGGTTGAGCGATCGCGAGACCACCAAGAGGATCGTGGGGCCCGGGATCATGAGCACGACGACGCAGGCGACCAGGTAGGCGGCGAACCGATCGACATCCACGGTCACGAGGGTACCCAAGAGTGGGCTCGCGGATCCGCGTCGCGATGGGCAACCCGCCTTCCAGGGTCACCGAACGGATCTACCCTGGTGAGGGAGGCCGATGATGAACAAGCCAGTCGTGCTCGGGGTGGGAACCGCAGCCCTTGCCGGACTTGCGGTGGCGAAGTGGCGGCAGGTGATGGGTAACTCGGCGCGCGAGACGGGGACGTTCGGCAACGGGATGCAGTACGCCCGATGGGGTGACGGACCGCGGACGGTGTTGTGGATGCCGGGTGGTCCGGGCAGCGAGATCCCGCACGGCGTGATGGGGGCGATGGCGGGTAGTCAGTTCACGGCACTCACGCATGCGGGGTTCTCGGTCTGGATGGTGGGCCGGCGGGTGGGCATGCCGCCCGGGCACACCGTCTCGGACATGGCAGACGACTACGCGGCGCTGATCGAGCGGGAGTTCGGCGGTCGGGTCGATGTCGCCGTCGGTCTTTCCTACGGGGGAATGATCGCGCAGTATCTCGCCGCCGAACATCCGACCTGCGTCGGCCGGGTGGTGCTGGCACTGTCCGCTGCGACCATCACTGAATGGGGCCGCGACGTGGACTACCGGTGGGCTCGCGCTCGCGCTGACGGGCACGTGCGGCAGGCCGGGGAGGTAATGGCCGAATACGTGTTCCCCGGCAAGGATCAGCGCAGGCAGCGGCAGGTGCTCGGGCTGGTGGCGGGGCGAGCCTTCGCCGACAGCGATGTCCTGGGATCCGACCTGATGGTCGAGGCCGAGGCAGAACGGGCCTTCGACTCCCGCGACGCCCTCCCGAAGATCGACGTCCCGGTGCTGGTGATCAGCGCGCAGGAGGACTTGTTCTTCACCCCGGAGATCGTCAGCGAGACTGCCGCTCTGATTCCCGAATGCAAGGTCATCCAGTACCCCGGAAAAGGCCATCTACGCGCGGGCATGAGCACACAACTTGCGCGCGACGTTCTGGAGTTCGCCGAGGAGTGACGATCCCGGTTCGTGCCACGGGGCGGTCCTACACTCGAGGTATGGCATCCAAGGTCGAGGTGGCGTTCCGTCCGGAAGGGGACACCTGGCAGTCCCTGTCGCCGAAACTGATCACCGTGCGACGGCTCATCCTGGCCCTGTTCGCGGTCGCGGTGGTCGTGGCTGGAGTGGTGGTCGCCCTGACGGTTGAGCCGGTGTGGATCGGCGCCCTGATCGCAGTGGCCGGTGTGCTCATGCTGGCCATCGGCTGGCCGTGGGTCGGTCGGCGGGTGAAGTCGTGGGGGTACGCCGAGCGTGCCGACGACCTCGTGGTGGGTAGCGGCATCTGGTTTCGTCGGCTGGTGATCGTGCCTTACGGCCGTCTGCAGTTGGTGGATGTGAAGGCCGGACCCATCGATCGGGCTTTCGGCCTCACGTCCGTCCAGCTGCATACGGCAGCGGCGACCACCGATGCCGCGATCCCCGGGCTGAGCCCCGAGACAGCGGCTGCCCTGCGCGACCGGTTGGCTGCCCGCGGTGAGCAGCGATCGGCCGGGCTGTGAGCACCGAGCGCCGGCGCGTCCACCCGATCACCCCGATCGTCAAGGTCTCCACCTATCTGCCGGCACTGTTCCTGGCGGTGCTGATCACGGGCGGACAGGCATTGTTCAGCCGGCCGTTCGGGGCGCTCGGCGTCCTGGGTCTGACGATCGTTGTGGCCGTGGTTGCACTGGGTTACGAGTACCTGTCCTACCAGCGACTGCAGTTCTGGTTCGACGACGACGGCGATCTGCGGGTGCAGTCCGGCGTGGTGTTCCAGCAGGAGCGCCGTCTGCAGTTGTCCCGCTTGCAGACCGTCGACGTCAACCGTCCGCTCGTCGCGCGGGTGTTCGGCTTCGCGGCCCTGCGGATCGAGGTCGCCGGCGCCGGTGACTCCCGGGCGGATCTGCAGTACCTCACCAACGCCGATGCCAGCGCGCTGCGCAGCGAGATCCTGGCCCGCTCGGCCGGCCTCGACCACACTGCAGGTGAGGCGCCGGAAGCGCCGCTGCTCGTGGTGCCGGCCAAGGACCTGTTCGTGTCCCTCATGCTGCGGGCGGTCACCGTCTTCCTGCTGCTGCTCACGGTTCTGATCGTGGTCGGCAACGTCTGGGCCTCAGGCTGGACCGGCATCTTCACGGTCCTGCTCGGTGGTGTGCCGCTGCTCATCGTGGTCACGGAGTTCGCCCAGCTCTACAACTTCACGGTCGCCCAGTCCCCGGACGGAATCCGGCTGCGGCACGGATTGATCCAGACCCAGGCCCGGACGATCCCGCCGGGGCGGGTGTGTGCCGTCGAGTTCGTTGAGCCGTTGTTCTGGCGGCGCAAGGGCTGGGTCCGGCTGTATGTCACCGTGGCCGGCCTGAGTAAGAGCGACGACGACTCCGGCACCGAATCCGTGCTGTTGCCGGTCGCGCCACGGGAGGTCGCCGAGGACCTCTTCCGTCGCGTGATGCCCGGCGCGCAGCCGGAGAACGTCGAGATGATCAGGCCCATCGGCAGCGTCAAGCGCCGCTCGCCCATTCAGTGGCGCTACCTGGCGGCCGGAGCCGACGAGCGGATCGCGGTTCTCCAGCACGGCCGGATCACCCGCCGCCGGCAGATCGTCGATCACGCCCGCGTGCAGTCGGTCCGGCTGTCCCAAGGCCCCTGGGAGCGTGCCCTGGGCCTGGCCAGCGTCAACCTGGACATCCCACCGGGTCGTATCCGCCCGCAGTGGCAACACTTCGGTCTGGAGCAGGCACACGGGTTACTCGCGATGCAGACCGAGCGGATGCGCGCCGCCCGGGCCGCCGACAAGAGCACACGGTGGATGCAGAACTGAACAGCCCGGCTGGGACGTGGTCGCAGGCGATGCAATGGGCTCACCTCGATCCCGCCGGCTTTTCGCATACCCAACGGGCCGAAGAGCACTTCACCACGTCCATCGGCATCGGTGACCACGTTGCTCGCAAGGTGCTCGAGCGTTGCGGGCGCCGCTCGCCGGCACGGGATTGCGGATCCCTGGATCGTGGACGTCGGAGCAGGTGACGGGCGCTTGCTGCGACAACTGCTGGATCTCGGTTTTCCCGGCAGCCGGTTGCTGGGGGTGGATGTTCGTCCGGCGCCGCCAGGGCTGCCGGTCCAATGGATCCAGGGCCGCGCCCCCGAATGTGTGCCGGCAGTGCGCGGCCTGCTGTTCGCCCACGAGTTCCTCGATGACGTCGCAGTCGATGTCGTCGCCGGCGATCACGTGCTCACGACCGACGGTCAGCCCGCCCGCAGGATCAGCCGTCGTGAACAGGACTGGCTGCGGCGCTGGGCGTCCGACGGATCGCAGGTTGTGGGCCTGCGACGTGACCAGGTGTGGGCGCAACTGGTGGCCAAGGTCGAAGGTGAGGCAATCGCCGTCGACTTCATGGGCGGTGCACCTGTGGGCCATCGGCGCGGCCGGCGCACGCAAGCGTCGCTCTGCCCGGAAACGGATCTGTGTGCCGGGGTGGACCTGCGGGCCTGCCGGGCCGCCACGGGTGGACGGTTGATCCCCCAGCACAGAGTGTTCGCCGATGTCCGGGGGCTCTCGGCTTCGCAGAGCGCGCAACTGCGGGTTCTGCGCGATCGCAGCGGCCTAGGGGGATTCGGCTGGCTGTTCACGGATCGATCATCGGTAGGCTCGCCAGCGTGAGTGTTCGCCTTCGCGCCGGCGTGATCGGCGTCGGTCGTGCCGGTGGCGCCCTCGGTGGTGCTTTGGCGCGTGCCGGTCATCGCGTCGTCGCGGCCCACGCCGTCAGCGACGCCTCCCGCGACCGTGCCGCGAGCCTGTTGCCGCACACCGAGTTGGTCAGCGTCGAGGAGGTCGTCTCCCGCTGCGACCTGGTGCTGCTGGCCGTCCCCGACGACGCGCTGCCCGCCCTGGCGCAGGCGCTGCAGTTCACCCCCGGGCAGTTCGTGGTGCACTGCTCGGGCCGTTACGGCTATGGCGTCCTGGAGCCGGCGGCTCGCCGCGGCGCTCTGCCGCTGGCCCTGCACCCGGCCATGACCCTGACCGGCACCAGCCTGGACATCGAGCGGCTCGCCGGGGCGCCGTTCGGGGTCACCTCGCCCGAGCCGCTGCGCATGGCCGCCGAAGCGCTGGTCGTGGAGATGGGTGGGGAGCCCGTGTGGATACCCGAGGACGCCCGCCCGCTCTACCACGCCGCGCTGGCCCATTCGGCCAACCACCTGATCACGTTGGTGGCATCCGGCACGGAGATGCTGCAGGCTGCCGGGGTCGAGGCGCCGTCGCGGTTGTTGGCTCCACTGGTGCAGGCAAGCCTCGACAACGCCTTGCGCATGGGCTACCACGCCCTCACCGGACCGGTCGTGCGCGGGGATGCACAGACCGTGACCGCCCATCTTCAGGTGTTGTCAGCCGACCCGCAGTTGTTGGCTGCCTACGTTGCGCTGGCCCGCCTGACCGCCGACCGCGCCCTGGCCGAGGGGCTCTTGCGCCCGCTGGCCGCGGAGGGTCTGCTCAACGCCTTGGGCGGGCAGCCGTGAAGCGTCTCACAACCCGCGCCGAGATCCTCGCCGACCGACCGCCCGCGCACCGGCGCGCAGTGGTGATGACGATGGGGGCACTGCACGAAGGGCACGCAAGTCTGATCCGCGCCGCTCGGCAGGCCGACGACCACGTGACGGTGAGCATCTTCGTCAACCCCACCCAGTTCGGCCCGCACGAGGACCTCGACAAGTACCCGCGGTCGCTGGACGCCGACCTCGAACTGTGCGAGAAGTTGGGGGTCGACACGGTGTTCACCCCCACTGCGGACCAGGTCTACGCGCGCGACCCGATTGTGACCGTCGACCCAGGTCCGCTCGGTTCACAGTTGGAGGGGGCAGTCCGGCCGTCGCACTTCCGGGGAGTGTTGACCGTGGTGCAGAAACTCCTGCACCTCACCGAACCCACGGATGCCTTCTTCGGGGAGAAGGACTATCAGCAGTTGACGTTGATCAAGGCGATGGTGGCCGATCTCGATCAGCAGGTCAGCATCATCGGCGTTCCCACCTCGCGCGAGGCCGACGGGCTGGCTCGGTCGAGCCGCAACCTGTATCTGTCGGCGTCGCAGCGCGAGCAGGCAGTCGCCCTGCCGCGCGCTCTCGCGGCCGGCTCGCTCCAGTCCGACGTGGCAGCCATCGAGGCTGCGGCCGCCGCCGAACTCACGGGCCTCGACGTGGACTACGCGGTCGTCCGGTCGACCGATCTGGGACCGCCGGCGCCAGGAGAGTGCAGGCTGCTGATCGCCGCTCGCGTCGGGGCGACACGACTCCTGGACAACTGCGCGGTGGAAGTGAGGTCGGTGTGAACCTGCCCGATTCCTTGAGTGCGGCCGCCCCGGGCTGGTTCATCGACGCCGACGTGGTGGTGGTGGGTTCAGGCATCGCCGGACTCACCACCGCGATCCGCGCGCGGCGGGCGGGACGCAAGGTGGTCGTGGTCACCAAGGCCCAGGTGGACGAGGGGTCCACGCGTTGGGCACAGGGTGGGATCGCCGCCGCCTTGGCGCCGGAAGATTCCCCCGAGGCGCATTTGCAGGACACGCTGGTCGCCGGTGCCGGACTGTGCGACGTGGCAGCGGTGCGGGTGTTGGTCGAATCCGGCCCTGCGGCGGTGCGCCGGCTGATCAAGTGGGGGGCGGAGTTCGACCTGACCCCGGAGGGCGACATCGCCCTGACCCGCGAGGGCGGCCATCTGACCGATCGCATCGCGCATGCCGGCGGGGACGCCACTGGTTCTGAGATCCTCCGGGCGCTGGTGGGTGAAGTCGGGGAACGGATCGAGGTCATCGAGCACGCGCTGGTCCTGGACCTGCTGCAAGACGCCGACGGCGCCGCCCAAGGGGTGACCCTGCATGTGATGGGCGAGGGTCAGCGCGATGGGGTCGGAGCGATCCTGGCCCCGGCGGTTGTACTGGCGACCGGGGGAATCGGCCAGGTGTTCACCGCCTCGACCAACCCGTCTGTGGCCACGGGCGACGGCATCGGCTTGGGCCTTCGGGCCGGAGCGGCGGTGGCCGACATGGAGTTCGTGCAGTTCCATCCCACGGTGCTGTACTTGGGGCCGCAGGCCTCCGGGCAGCAGCCTTTGGTGTCTGAGGCGGTTCGTGGAGAGGGCGCGGTGCTGGTCGACGACCACGGCAACCGGTTCATGGTCGGCGTGCATCCCCTCGAAGAACTGGCTCCCCGAGATGTCGTGGCGAAGGCCATCATGCGGCAGATGCGGGCCACCGGAAGCGAGCATGTGTGGCTGGATGGGCGCAGCATCGACTGGCCCTCCCGCTTCCCGACCATCCTGGCGTCCTGCCTTGCGCATGGGATCGATCCGTCGGTGGACCTCATCCCCGTGGCCCCGGCGCAGCACTACCACTCCGGCGGCCTGCGCACCGATCTCTGGGGACGCACCAGCGTGCCGGGTCTGTATGCCTGCGGAGAGGTCTCGTGCACCGGTGTACACGGGGCGAACCGGCTGGCCAGCAACTCGCTGCTGGAGGGCCTGGTGTTCGCCGACCGGATCGCCGACGCGCTGGCCCGTCAGCAGTTGGAA
>JALOLM010000294.1 GCA_025455985.1 Candidatus Nanopelagicales bacterium
TGCGGTTCACGATTCGCGCCGAGGGGTATTTACGCAGCAGGCGCGCACGCGAGTCGCCGACCCGGACCCCTTTTCGGGTTGCGAACTTGCGGCTCTTCGTGCTCACCACCTTGACGGTGTCGTCCCACACCCCGGCGTAGACGCTCTTCGGGTAGCGGCGTGTCACCCAGCCGCTGTTGCAGCCGGTCGCACCGCGTTCAATCCATCCGGCATCGCGAGCCTGGGCGGCTGTCATGCCGGCCTTCAGTGACCCGATTCCCTCGTTGGTCACGGACGGCGTCGCTGCCGCCGGGGCGGGTACGAGGGCGAGCAGAACGGCACAGGCCAGGACCTTCATGATCCAAGCCTAAGCACGCGCGGGTGAGTCACCGACTCACGGCTCCTAGACTGGAGAGACCCCACTGCAGGAGATCCCACATGACCAAGGCGTTCTACGTCACGACGCCCATTTACTACGTCAACGATGCCCCCCACATCGGCCACGCCTACACGACGGTGGCCGGAGATGTGTTGACGCGTTGGCGCAGGCAGCGCCAGGAGGACGTCTTCTACCTCACCGGGACCGATGAGCACGGGACCAAGGTCGAGCGCACCGCGCGGGACAACGGGGTCGAACCGCAGGAGTGGGCCAGCAAGTTGGTCGAGGAGTCCTGGAAGCCGGTACTTGACACCATCGACGCGGCCAACGACGACTTCATCCGCACCACCAGCGATCGTCACCGCATCGGCGTTCAGAAATTCTGGGAGACGCTCAAGGAAAACGGCTACGTCTACGAGGCCGACTTCGAGGGCCCGTACTGCGTGGGTTGCGAGGAGTTCAAGCGCGCCGGCGATCTGGTCGACGGCAAGTGCCCCATCCACGACAGGCCGGTGGAGATGCTGCACGAGACGAACTACTTCTTCAAACTCGCTGCTTTCCAGGACCGCCTGCTGGAGCACTACGAGCGCCACCCTGCAGCAGTGGAGCCGAAGAGCGCCTACAACGAGGTCGTCTCGTTCATCCGCGGCGGCCTCGACGACATCTCCATGTCACGGTCCAGCGTGTCCTGGGGGGTGCCGCTGCCCTGGGACGAGGAGCAGGTCGTCTATGTGTGGTTCGACGCGCTGCTCAACTACATCACCGCGATCGGCTACGGCCAGGACCAGGAGAAGTTCGATTCGATCTGGCCGGCGAACGTCCACCTGGTGGGCAAGGACATCCTGCGGTTTCACGCCGTCTACTGGCCGGCGATGTTGATGGCCGCCGACCTGCCCTTGCCCGAGAAGGTGTTCGCGCACGGGTGGCTGCTCGTGGGCGGGGAGAAGATGAGCAAGAGCAAGCTCACGGGGATTTCGCCGGATCAGATCATCGACGACTTTGGATCCGACGCCTTCCGCTACTACTTCCTACGCGCCATCCAGTTCGGCCAGGACGGCTCGTTCTCGTGGGAGGACATGGCCGCCCGTTACACGTCCGAACTGGCCAACGGGCTTGGCAACCTTGCGTCGCGGGCGACCGCGATGATCGGCAAGTACCGCGAGGGTGTGCTGCCGGAACCCGGTGACTACGCCAACGCCGACCTCGCGCTGCAGGAACTGCTGGTCGCCGCGGCCGAGCGCGCCGACGCCGCCATGCTGCAGCTGGACTTCAGCACCGGCATCCTCGCGATCAAAGAGTTCGTGGATGCGGTCAACGTCTACGTCACGGAGCAGGAGCCGTGGGTGCTGGCCAAAGATGAGGAATCTGCCCAACGGCTGGACACGGTGTTGTACACGATCTGCGAGTCCTTGCGGGCGATCGCTGTGCTCTACCACCCGGTGATGCCGAAGTCCTCGGTCAAGATCTGGGAGAGCCTCGGTGCGGCCGGTGAACTGGCTGAGCAGGCCGTGACTGACGTGGCGACCTGGGGTCAGTTGGCTCCGGGATCGACAGTCACCAAGGGTGCGGCGCTGTTCCCGCGCCTGGAGACGACGTGACCCTGCCGGCGGGGTTCGTCCCCTTGCCGGAGCCGCTGCCGTCGCCGGTGGTGGACAGCCATTGCCACTTGGACATCGGCGCACAGGGCCGCGACGGTGAGCCGGGAATCCCTGTGGATTTGGCGCTGTCGGCCGCCGAGGCGGTCGGCATCGAAGGCGTCATTCAGGTCGGGGTGGACGTAGCCAGCAGCCGGGAAGCGGTGGCGATCGCCCATGATTGGGCGCAGGTCAAGGCCACGGTCGCGCTGCATCCCAACGAGGCGCCGCGCATCCACGCCGACCACGGTCAGCAGGCGCTGGCGGCGGCTTGGGACCAGATCGAGGCGCTGGCCGGCGACGCCCAAGTTGTCGGCATCGGGGAGACCGGCCTCGACTTCTTCCGCACCGACCCACCGGGACGCGCGGCACAGGAGTCGTCCTTCCGCTGGCACATCGGTTTGGCCAAACAGCTGAACAAGACGCTAGTAATCCATGACCGGGACGCGCACGACGACATCCTGCGCGTCCTCGACGACGAAGGGGCGCCGCAGCGCGTAGTGATGCACTGCTTCAGCGGCGATGCGGCGTTCGCCCGCGAGGTCACCGAACGTGGGTGGTACTGCTCGTTCGCCGGTGTCGTCACCTTCAAGAACGCGCTGGCCTTGCGGGAGGCGCTGGACGTGGTGCCGCGCGACCAAATTCTGGTGGAGACCGACGCGCCGTTCTTGGCGCCCGTGCCGCACCGCGGCAAGCCGAATGCCTCGTACTTGATCCCACTGACTCTGCAGACGATGGCTGATCACCTAGGCGCAGACCTCGATGAGTTGTGCCAGCAGGTCCGGGCCAACACCTTCGAGGCGTTCGGCGCCTTCTGATGGCGCTCCTGGGACCTGCGCGGATCAGGGAACTGGCCCGGCAGTTGGATCTGCGCCCGACCAAGCGCCTTGGTCAGAACTTCGTCATCGACCCCAACACTGTTCGCAAGATCGCTGCCCAAGCCGGGGTCGGGCCCGGTGACGTGGTCCTGGAGGTGGGCCCGGGACTGGGCTCATTAACGCTGGCCCTGCTGGAGACCGGCGCGGCCGTGCAGGCGGTGGAGATCGACGGTCGCCTGGCTGAGCAGTTGCCGGTCACCGTCGGTGAACTCGCTCCGGACGCGGCGAACCGATTGACGGTGATCTGCGCAGATGCGCTGGAACCCATGGCCCTGGCTGACGACCCGACCGCATTTGTCGCCAACCTGCCGTACAACACCGGGGTGCCGATCCTGCTCAACGCGCTGGAGCGCTACGAATCCATCGCCAGTGGAGTGGTGATGGTGCAGTTGGAGGTGGCGCAGCGGCTGACGGCGGCCCCAGGCTCGCGTCAATACGGAGTGCCCAGTGTGAAGCTGGCCTGGTGGGCGTCTGCACACTCCGTGGGCAGAGTGGGCACCGAGGTCTTCTGGCCCGCACCGAACGTGCAGTCCGGTTTGGTCGGTTTCACTCGGCACCAAGTTGCACATCCCGAGCTGCGGGAGCCGACCTTCGCTGCCGTCGACGCCGCCTTCGCCCAGCGACGAAAGATGCTGCGTAGCGCTTTGAGGACCTGGGCGGCACCCTTGGATGTGACGCCGGTCATCGAATTCGCCGGGATCGACCCCAGCAGCCGAGGTGAATCGCTGACCGTTGAGCAGTTCTCTGCGCTCGCCAGCGCGAAGTCGCACCTGTTGTCCGCCTAGCCTGGAAGAGTGCCACCTGCCTCAGCCGTGACCGT
>JALOLM010000295.1 GCA_025455985.1 Candidatus Nanopelagicales bacterium
GGCCCGCGACCACGGGTACCGGCTTCGCGCTCGTGGCCTGGACTGTCAAGCCAGCGTTAGTCAACTTCTGCGCGGCCGCGTCCACATTGCCCGTGACATAGACCTCCACAGCAACCTGCTCGTCGGAGGTGACCTCAAGTTGCGCCCTCTGAGCCCAGCGGTCAGCATCCCCGCCGCCCTCAGTCACAGTTTGCAGTTGGGCCAGCGCTGTTCCCAGTTTCCCGCTGGCAGGCTTGGTGGGACTGGGAGATGGCGCCTCGTTACCTTGGGCCGCAGGGGGTGATACGGCCATCAGGGCAAAACAGGCAAGCAAGGCGATGCCGGTGCGCTTTCTCATTTGTGAACGGTAGCGCACAGACACCGCCCGGGTTCTCCCCCGGCTTGGGCCTGTGTCGCCCCCGGTTGCGACCCGTTGGGGCGGAGACGACGGGGGCCGTTGGTTGACGCTCGTGCAGTTGGTTGACGCTTGTCGGGCGACGAACATCAACCAACTGCACGAACCCCACCCAACGCGCGATTTGGCAGAAGTTCGGGTGCGCTCACACCAGCCGGTCAACCACCGCGTCGAGCACACGGTGGGACAGCGCAACCTTGCAGGTCCCGGGGATCTCCTCGCTGATCCCACCCCCGAGCAGCAGAACCGCCTCGTTGTGGTCGGCTCCGAAAGCGCGATCGTGGCCGACCGGGTTGGCGACCATGATGTCGCAACCCTTCTTGGCGAACTTGCGCTCGGCGTGCTCCAGCCATGTCCCCGCCTCGTCTCCGGTCTCGGCAGCGAAGCCGACCAGCAAAGGGGTCCGGCCCGAGCGCTGCGCAACCAGAGTGGCCAGGACGTCGGGGTTGTGGACGAGGTTGAGGGTCAAGGTGGAAGAGTCGGACTTCTTGATCTTGGAGTCCGGCAGGGTCTCTGCGCGGAAGTCGGCGATGGCCGCGGCCATGATGATCGCGTCGGCCGCAGGCGCCAGACCTTGGGCTGCTGCCAGCATGTCGTCGGCGGTCAAGGCGTCGATCACCTCGACACCGGCGGGGGTCGGCACGTCCACGTCGCCACGGATCAGCGTCACGCGGGCGCCCCTGGAAACGGCGGCGGCGGCCAGACTCATCGCCTGCTTGCCGCTGGACCGGTTGCCGATGTGACGCACTGGGTCGAGGCGTTCCCGGGTCCCCCCGCCGCTGATCACCACATGCCGGTGGCGAAGGTCCGGTGAGAGGCCTGTCTTGGCCAGTGCCGCCTGGACGATCCAGGCGATGGCTTCGGGTTCGGGTAGACGACCGGGGCCGGAGTCGTAGCCGGTGAGCCGGCCCGAGTCCGGATCCACGACGAGAACGCCGCGGTCGCGCAGGGTGGCCACATTGGCGCGGGTGGCGGGGTGCTCCCACATCTCCGTGTGCATCGCGGGGAACATCACCACGGGGCAGTGGGCGGTCAACAGCGTGTTCGTGAGCAGGTCGTCGGCTAGGCCGTACGAGGCCTTGGCCAAAAGGTTGGCGGTCGCGGGGGCGACGACCACCAGGTCCGCCTGCTGGCCGATCCGCACATGCGGAACCTCATGGACGTTGTCGAAGAAGTCGCTGGTGACCGGCCGGCCGGACAGCGCCGACCACGTGGCCGCACCCACGAATTCCAGAGCGGTCTTCGTGGGGACGACTGTCACCTTGGCGTCGAGCGCCTGAATCCGGCGCAGGACCTCAGCGGCTTTGTAGGCGGCGATACCGCCACCTACTCCGAGAACGACCTCGGGACTCAGGCTTCGGTCTCTTCGACTGCGACGTTGCTGGTCTCCAGCAGGCCGTCGTTGATCTCGCGCATCGCGATGGAAAGGGGCTTCTCGTGCTGGTAGGTCTCCACCAGCGGACCCACGTGCTCCAATGCACCCTCGGAGAGCTGGCTGTAGTACGCGTTGATCTGGCGGGCGCGGCGCGCGGCCTCGATCACCAGCGAATACTTGGAATCAGTCTTCTCGAGCAACTCGTCCAGAGGCGGGTACGTGATGCCCTCGGCACTACTTTCGACTGCCACAGGGGAAACCTTTCGTTTGCAAACTCCTCCCAGGGTAGCCGATGGTCGCACGCGGGGTCGCCTACGCCAGGCTGCACCGGCTCTCGCGCACCTTTCGGTGAGGAAGTGACACGTGACGTGCAGGATCGTCACCGAAAGACGCAGCGACAAACTGCTCGCGGGGATAGCAGCGACCAGACCTCACCTTTCGGTGAATATGTTGCACGTGAGATATCACATCGTCACCGAAAGACGCAGCGGCTACTCGATCAGCGCCGACAACTCCGCGGCCGCAGTGGCCACCTCGACATTGCGGATCACGTGGTCGAACTCCGACTGCGCGGCGAGTTCCTCATCGGCACGCGCCAACCGCGCCTTCACGGCTGCGTCATCCTCCGTGCCCCGGTCCACGAGCCTGCGTTTGAGTTCTTCGGGACTGGGCGGGAGCAAGAAGACCAGCACACACTCAGGCATCGCTGCCCGGACCTGCCGGGCGCCCTGCAACTCGATCTCCAGCAACACCGGGCCTTCCTGTAGGTGCTGCTCGACCGGCCCGCGCGGCGTGCCGTAGGAATTCCCGGCGAAACTGGCCCACTCCAGCAGTTGTCCCTCGTCGGCCAGGCGCGCAAAATCGGGTCGAGACACGAAGAAGTACTCCCGGCCGTCCTGCTCACCTGGTCGGGGTTCCCGGGTGGTCGCCGACACCGACAACCAGATGTCCGGCCGGTCGGCCAGCAGCCGGGCCACGACTGTGGACTTGCCGACGCCGCTGGGTCCGGACACCACGTAGAGCCGACTCATCGGATCAACAACCCGGTCAGCACCGAGATCTGGTTGTCCCCGAGACCGCGCAGCCGCCTTGTCGCAGCCACTCTGGCCTGTTTCATGAGCCGGTCGAGCCGCGAAGGTCCGACACCGGGCAGGCTGAGCAGCGCGTCACTGACCCGCAACCCCGCAACGACCTCGTCGACGCGGGCCAACTCCAGCAGAGCGTGCCAGGTCAGTTCGCCGCTGCGAAGTTGCTCCTTGACCTGCGCACGGCGCTGCCGGTTGGCTATCGCCTTCGCAGTGGCGGCGGATCTTTGTTCTTGCGACAGCGCGGGCGGTTGCACGCTGGGCACCTTATCCAACGCGAGCATCCAGTGCTTCAGCCGCCAAGGCGCGTGCGGCCTCCCGCGGCGACGGCGCGGACGTCACCGGCCGACCCACCACCAGTAGGCCGGCGCCAGCGCCGATCGCATCGGCCGGTGTGACCACGCGGCGCTGGTCGGCGATATCAGCGCCCGCCGGGCGGATACCTGGCGTGATGAGCAGCGGGTCGGGCCCCACCAAGGCTTTCAGCGTCGCCACTTCATGTGCCGAACTGACAATCGCCCGGGCCCCGGCGGACACGGCAAGGCGGGCCCACCGCATCACCACCTGCTCGGGCGTGCCGGAGATCCCCAATTCGGTTAGGTCCAGACCACCCAGGCTGGTCAGAACTGTCACCGCCGCGACCCGGGTGTCCGGTAGCGCCTCTGCAACTGCGGCGATCCCGGCGGTGCCGGCGGCGGCGTGCACTGTGAGGATGTCCGGTTCGAGGTCCGCCACCGAGCGTGCAGCCCCGGCCATGGTGTTCGGGATGTCGTGGATCTTCAAGTCGAGGAACAGCGCGCAGTGCGGTGCGGCCGCCCGGAT
>JALOLM010000296.1 GCA_025455985.1 Candidatus Nanopelagicales bacterium
CGAAGCGGTCATCGACAAGGACTTCTCATCGATGGTCCTGGCCCGCGACATCGAAGCGGACATGCTGGTCATCGCCACGGACGCCGACGCGGTGTACGTGAACTGGGGCACCCCGGAGCAAAAGGCGATCGCGGCTGCCCACCCGGAGGCGCTCGAGGCCATGGACTTCCCGGCCGGTTCGATGGGACCCAAGGTCGATGCGGCCTGTGAGTTCGCGCGGTCGGGGAAGGTCGCTGTCATCGGCGCGCTGGAGACGCTGCGCGGCATTCTCGACGGCACCTCGGGCACCCGGGTGAGCATGGATGTCGACGGCATCCAGTACTACGACTAGACACACCACGGTGGGGGGCTTCGCAGGGTGCGAGGCCCCCCGCTTCACGTCTCGGGGCCTTGGGGTCCCCGGCTCTGGGTGACCGGCGAGCGTGGGCTATTCTGGAACAGGTCGTGTGCGCCCCCGTGCGCGCCAGCCAGCGGTTGAGTAACTGCGGGTTTCCTCGCGTTCCACAGCCCGACAGCAGAGCTTCTGCACCAGCAGAGCCTCCACACGTAGATCTAGGTAGGAAGTCGTGCGTACGTACACCCCGAAAGCCGACGATGTCACTCGCGAGTGGCACGTCATCGACGCTGAGGATGTCGTCCTCGGCCGCCTGGCTACCCACGCTGCCACTCTGCTGCGCGGCAAGCACAAGCCGACCTTCGCGCCCCACGTGGACACCGGCGACTTCGTGATCATCGTCAACGCCGAGAAGGTCGCCCTCACCGGCGCCAAGGCGGAGCAGAAACTCGACCAGCGGCACTCAGGCTTCCCCGGCGGGCTGAAGTCCACCTCCTACGGCGAACTGCTGGACAAGAACCCGCGTCGGGTCATCGAGAAGGCCGTCGCGGGCATGCTGCCGCACAACAAACTCGGCAACAAGCAGATCCGCAAGCTCAAGGTCTACGCCGGACCTGACCACCCGCACGCTGCCCAGCAGCCTGTGCCTTATGTCATCAGCCAGGTTGCGCAGTAGTTCGCGCCAGGAAGGAAACGTCGTGACTGAGACCCTGACCACCGAGACCCCCGTGGCGCCTTCGCGTCAGGCGGTGAACCGCCCGGGAGGCGGCACCGGCCGACGCAAGGAGGCCGTCGCCCGTGTGCGCGTCGTCCCCGGTACCGGACAGTGGAAGATCAATGGCCGTGACCTGGCCACCTACTTCCCCAACAAGGTGCACCAGCAGATCGTGACCGAGCCCTTCCGGGTGCTCGGCCTCGACGGCCAGTACGACGTCGTCGCACGACTGCACGGCGGCGGCGTTGGTGGCCAGGCTGGCGCCCTGCGACTGGGTATCGCCCGTGCCTTGACTGAGATCGACGCCGAGGAGTACCGCCCCGACCTGAAGAAGGCCGGCTTCCTCACACGTGACCCCCGGGTCGTGGAGCGCAAGAAGTACGGACTCAAGAAGGCCCGTAAGGCACCCCAGTACAGCAAGCGCTGATTCAGCGGCCATGGGTGCGTTGTTCGGTACCGATGGGGTGCGCGGGCTGGCGAACCGCGATGTGACCGCCGAACTGGCACTGGACCTGTCGGTCTCGGCTGCCCACATCCTGTCCGAGGTAGGCAGCCGGCGTACGGCCGTGGTTGGTCGCGACCCGCGCGCGAGCGGGGAGTTCCTGCAGGCCGCAGTGATGGCTGGTTTGGCCAGTGCCGGCGTCGACGTCATCGACGTGGGCGTCCTGCCCACCCCCGCAGTCGCGTATTTGACCAAGGCCCGCCGGGCGGATCTGGGCGTCATGCTGTCGGCGTCGCACAACGCGATGCCCGACAACGGGATCAAGTTCTTCAACGCCGAGGGCAACAAACTGCCCGACGAGATCGAGGATCAGATCGAGGCCAGGCTCGAGGAGCAGTGGTCGCGCCCCGTGGGCGAGGCCGTCGGCAGGATCGTCACCGACGAGTCGGCCAGCATCGAGTACATCGGCCACCTCCTGACCACGATCACCGCGCCGCTGGACGGCCTGACCGTCGTCGTCGACGGAGCCAATGGTGCAGCCAGTCATGTCGCGCCGCTGACCTACCGCGAAGCGGGGGCAGACGTGATCGAGATCCACTGCGAACCCGACGGCTACAACATCAACCACGGGTGCGGCTCCACCCACATGGAAGACCTGCAACGGGCAGTGGTCGAGCACCAGGCTGATCTGGGTATCGCCCACGACGGCGACGCAGATCGCTGCCTGGCCGTCGACGCACAAGGGAATCTGGTCGATGGCGATCAGATCATGGCGGTCATCGCCTTGGCGCTTCGCGACCAGGCACGGCTGGCCAACGACACAGTGGTGGCCACGGTGATGGCCAATCTCGGGTTCAAGCACGCGATGCAGGCCGCCTCGATCGACGTGGTCGAGACCGCCGTCGGTGACCGCTACGTCCTGGAGGCGATGCTGGCCGCCGGCCATGTGCTCGGCGGGGAACAGAGCGGCCACGTCGTCATGGCCGAGTACGCCACCACCGGCGACGGGATTCTCACGGCCTTGCAACTCATGGCACGCATGGCCAGCACGGGCACGCCGCTGGCCGAGCTGGCCGGGGTCATGCGCCGTCTGCCGCAAGTACTGATCAACGTATCCGGTGTGGACAAGCACGCCGTGGACAGCGACCCAGAACTCAGCGCTGCCGTTGCCGAGGCTGAGTCTCAGTTGGCCGACAGCGGCCGCGTCCTGCTGCGCAAGTCAGGCACCGAGCCTCTTGTGCGCGTCATGGTGGAGGCCGAGGACGAGCAGACGGCCACTGCGGTGGCAGAGAACCTTGCCGGCGTGGTGAAGCGCCGCCTGTCCCTGGACTGAGGCCGCTCACAGCGGACGTAATTCCAGTGCCGTCGTCCGGGTGCCAAAAGCTTCGAGGGCCCCGAGTAGTTCGCTGACGTCCCATCGGGAACTCGCGAGGTAACGGCGACCGTCGGGTGCGTCGAAGGTCTCGCTGGGCCCTAGGTCGCCATCGCTGATCTCTGTGGCGGCGGCGTTCAGCAGTTGGGCGCTGTGCCCGGGGCCGAGGCCCGCGACATACAACTCCGGCAGGTTCAACGCGGTGAGGCCGACCGTATAGGCGAACGCCTCGTGGCCGGGTTCGGCTTCCACGTACTGGATCATCCAACCTCGTTGTTCGATGATGGAGAACATCTGAGCCCGCAGGTCGGCGGGGGTGAGGTTCGGGTCGTCGCACATCTGACACATGGTCGCTCCTTGCTGTTGGCCGGCATTGCGACCACTGAACGCTGGGGGTACGACAAGTCCTTCTGTAGCCCGATAGCGTTGTGGATATGTGCGGAATCGTGGGATACGTCGGCGCCCAGGACGCGACCGGGGTGGTCGTGGAGGGCCTTCGACGACTTGAGTACCGGGGGTACGACTCGGCGGGCGTAGCAGTGGTGACCCCGAGCGGAGTGCAGTCGCGCAAGCGTGCGGGGAAACTGGCCAATCTCGAGGCCGCACTCACTGACCGGCCACTGGCCGAGTCCACAGTGGGCATCGGGCACACCCGTTGGGCCACGCACGGTGCCCCCAATGACGTGAACGCCCACCCGCATCTCAGCGAGGATGGCCGCTTGGCCGTCATCCACAACGGGATCATTGAGAACTTCGCTGAATTGCGTGATGAACTGCAATCCCAGGGCGTTACGTTCCTCAGCGAG
>JALOLM010000001.1 GCA_025455985.1 Candidatus Nanopelagicales bacterium
CGTGGGCGGCATCACGTTCCTTCTCTGGCGGGCACGGGTGAGGCGAGACGAGGCTGCGGCCGCTCCAGCAGCCTGATGTGCGGTAGCACCCCCGATGGCTGGCCGCCTGCCAGAGGGTCCACAACGGTTGATGTCTGCTTCGGCGTCCGGCGCCGCCGAAAAGTGGCACCGGACGAGACCTGATTCAGGAATTTGCCATCTTTGTGCGGATACCGTGTCCGGTTTTGGAGGGTATGGGTTGATATCGGTCACCGAAAGTGGGCAAAGTGCCCTGCCCCGTGCCCACTTTCGGCGGCTGAAAGCGAGGGGCGGCGAAGTGCCGAGAGCCATCTCAGACCGCGCTGCGGGCGGCATCCTCCGAGAGACGCTGCGCCAAGTAGATCGGGATGATCGAGATCACAACCAGGGCGGCAGCCACGACGTTGACGATCGGCGCCTGCTGCGGGCGGAAGAGGTTGTTGAAGATCCACAACGGCAGCGTCTGCACCCCGGGTCCGGCGGTGAACGTCGTCACGATGATCTCGTCGAACGACAGCCCGAAGGCCAGCAGCGCCCCCGCCACCAGGGCGGCACGCATGTTGGGGAACACGACATGGCGGAATGTGAAGGACCGCGTGGCGCCGAGATCCATCGAGGCCTCAACGATGTCACCACCCAAGCGGCGCAGTCGCGCGGACACGTTGTTGAACACCACCACGATGCAGAAGGTCGCGTGAGCCACGACGAGTGTGAAGAACGTCAGCCCGCCCAGGAAGGAGGTGAACATCGTGTTCAGGGCCAGACCGGTGACGATGCCTGGCAGCGCGATGGGCAGTACCACGAGCAACGAGATGGTGTTCTGACCGAAGAACTTCGTGCCCGACAGCGCGAAGGACACCAGGGTGCCCAGCACGAGAGCGATGAGTGTGGCGGCGGTGGCCACCAGGATCGAGGTCATCAGCGCGCTGCGCACGCCATCGTTGTCGATGGCCTTCGTCCACCATTCCAGCGTGAAGCCGGGAGGTGGCCAGGTGAAGGTGAGGCTGGTGTTGAACGAGTTGATCAGGATGATCAACAGTGGAATGTAGATCACGGAGAGCACCACGGCGAACACGGCGCCCAGCAGCCACTTCATCGGCTTGGTCATCGTCATGGCAGTGGCCTCACAGGTTGTCCAGGGCGCCGGTGCGGCGCACAGCGGTCAAGTAACCGATCATGATGATCACGGTCATGCTGGCCACGGCCGCAGCAAACGGCAGATCGGTCGAGAAACTCTGGTACACCACGTTGCCCAGCATCTGCGCCTTCCCACCGACCAGTTGCACGGTGATGTAGTCCCCGAGGCTCAGCGAGAAGGTGAAGATCGAGCCCGCGACCAGCGACGGGAAGACCATGGGCAGCAGCACCCTGCGGAAGGTCTTGGCCGACGAGGCGCCGAGGTCTGCCGACGCGTCGAGCAGGGACTGTGGGACATTCTGCATCCCCACGTACACCGGCAGGATCATGTACGGCAGCCATAGATACGTCAGCACCACGACCACCGCGACCCATCCGAACCCGGGACTGAAGCCGAATGTCGACTCCAGGACTCCTCCCTCAGGGCTGAAGATGACCCGCCAGGCGTAGACCTTCACCAGGTACGAGGCCCACAGGGGAGTGAGCATGAGTGCGATCAGCAGGGGCTGCCAGCGCGGCGAGGCGACCCGGGCCATGAACAGTGAGATCGGCACGGCGAGGACCAAGCAGACCAGGGTCACAGCCACCGCCACCCCGAGCGTGCGTAGCGCGACGGTGATGTACGCGGGATCGGTGAACAGGCGCTGGAAGTTCTCTGTGGTGAACGCCCGGACCAACTCGCCGGTGAATGAATCGGTGGTCCAAAAGGCGGTCACAAAGAGCATCGCCAACGGAAGGATGTACAGCAGGACCAGCCACGACATCGGCAGGGCGAGCAGACCCGCGATCCGCATGCCGCCATGCCTGTGCAGATAGCCCTGCCAACGGCGCACTGGGCTACTCGCCACGGAACTCACGGTCTCTCCTCGTGTTGTAGGGAACCGTGCGTGCCGGCGATCACTGCACCGCCGGCACGCACGATTTTCAACTCAGCTGGAACGCAGGCTGGTCCAGCTCGCCACCCAGTCCTTGTAGGGAACGCAGGTGACGTCGGTCCGGCCGTCGAGGCACTGCTCGGTCGGCGTCGTCCAGTAGTAGACGTTCGTCCAGTAGTCCTCGGTGTCGGCGTGGAACTGGGCGCAGTGGTCCTCGTTCTCGGTCAGTGCGCAGGACTTCTCGTTGGCCGGGGCCTCCCCGAAGTACTCCGCGATCTGGGCGTTGACCTCCGGCGACACGATGTAGTCCAACCACAGGTAGGAGCAGTTGACGTTCGCGGTGTCCTTGGCCACCATCCAGGTGTCCGACCAGCCGGTCGCACCCTCGGTGGGCTTGGTCGCACCAACGAGTTCGTCATCGGCGTTGGCGGTGTTCGCTGTCAGCTGCCATCCCTGACCCTGAACGATCGAGCCGGTCGCCAGGCCGTTGGCCTGCTTGGCGTAGTCCGCCCAGTACTCGCCCACCAGCGGCTTCTGCTGCTCGAGCAGTGCGATGGCCGCGTCGAATTGGGTCTGGTCCAGCGAGTAGGGGTTGGTGATCCCCAGGTCGGGCTGGGTGGCCATCAGGTAGACCGCCGCGTCAGCGATGTAGATCGCGTCGTCGTAGGGGGCCACCTTGCCGGCCAGCGGTGAGTCGGCCTCCCACATGTCCTTCCAGGACGTGGGCTCCTCAGTCTGGGCTTCCATGTTGTACAGAAGCAGGTTGGCGCCGCGTCCGTGCGGGATGCCGTAGTTCACACCATCGACGGTGTTCCACTGCTTGTCCTTGAGGCCGGGGAAGATGTCGGCGTAGTTGGGCACCAGTGATGTGTTCACCGGCTGCACCAAGTCGCCGTAGACCAGGCGCAGCGAGGCGTCTCCGGAGGCGGAGACGACGTCGTAGCCGCCCTTCTTGAACAGGTCGAACGCCTCGTTGGAGGTACCGAACGTCTTGACGTCGACCTGGCAGCCGGTCTGCTCCTCGAATGGAGTGACCCAGTCGATCGCGGGGTCCGTGGAGCCGTCCTCGGCATATCCCGGCCATGCCAGGACACTGAGCTGGCCCTCGCCCTCACCAACCGGTCCCGCGAAAGCCGACGCTTCGGGAGCCGCGGGCGATGACTCACTGGAACTCCCGCTGTCTGAGCTGCACCCGGCAAGGGCCAGCCCGGCGACGGTCAAACCGGCGCCTATCTTCAACCATCTACTTCTCACTGCTTTCCTCCTGCGTTGTTGGATTGCCGTCGGTGTTTCCGAACGGTCATGTGGCTTGGTGTGCCGTCTGGGTCACGGGGTATGCGCTGGCCTCGTCCCACAAAACGGTGACTGGGGCACCCACCGCGGCGACGTCGGCGGCGTTCTCGCGGTTGGGGACCTGCACGAGCAGGGTGTCGCCCTCCTGCGTGCTGACCGTGTACCGGGTCCCGGCACCGAGGTACACCACGTTGGCCACGGTCCCGGTTGCGCTGCGCTCGCCAGGCCCGGCCGGCGTCCCCGAGGCCCGGATGTGCAACTTCTCGGGACGCAGACTGAACATCCCGGCGTGCCCGAGCAGGCGTTGCGCGGTGTCGTCGCGCAGCAGGTTGGTCGTGCCCACGAAGCCCGCGACGAATTCGGTGGCGGGGTTCTCGTATATCTGTGCCGGAGTGCCGATCTGCTCGATCTCGCCGGCGTTGAAGACCGCGACCCGGTCGGACATCGTCAGCGCCTCCTCCTGGTCGTGGGTCACGAAGATGAAGGTGATCCCGACCTCGCGCTGGATGGCTTTGAGTTCGATCTGCATCTGCTCGCGCAGTTTGAGGTCGAGTGCGCCGAGCGGCTCGTCCAGCAGCAGTACCCGCGGGTGGTTGACCAGGGCTCGTGCCAATGCGACTCGCTGCCGCTGTCCGCCGGACAGCTGTTTGGGACGCCGATCGGCATAACTGTCCAGTCGCACACTGGCCAGCGCTGCCGTGGCCCGCTCACGGCGCTGCGCCTTCGGCACCTTCTTGACCTTGAGGCCGTACTCGACGTTCTCCAGCACGGACATGTGCGGGAACAGCGCGTAGTCCTGGAAGACGGTGTTCACATCCCGGTCGAAGGGCGGGACTTGGGAGACGTCGACACCGCCGAGGTGGATCGTACCCGCGGTCGGGAGTTCGAAGCCGGCGATCATGCGCAGGACGGTGGTCTTGCCCGAACCCGAGGGCCCGAGCAGCGTCAGGAACTCGCCGTCATAGACATCGAGGTTGACGTCGTGGACCGCCACGACGCCTCCGGGGAACTCCTTGCGGATACCGCGGATGCTGATCGCGACGTTCGGGGTCTGCTGGTCGGGCATTGGCACACTTCCGGGTGGGCTTGTTTGGATCGGGTTAAGAAAGACTAACCTACGGTTTCCGAATTGTGACGGGAGAGTGAACGATCAAATGGTGTTTTGCTCAGCACCCGCGGAGCGGATTCCGCAATACGGATCAGCCGTCCCATGCCTTGTTGAGAACCCCGGTCATCACCTCGGGCGGCTGGGCGCCGGAGACCCCATAAGTCTGGTCGAAAACGAAGAACGGCACGGCCGTGATCCCGTACACCTGGGCCTGGGCGATGTCCTGCGCCACGGCGTCGCGATACTGCGACCCGGCCAGGACCTCGCGCAAGCGGTCGGCGGGCACCCCGGCCTCCACCCCGAGTTCGACCAGCGAATCGTGATCGAACACCGAACGCCTCTCCGTGAAATGCCCAGCGAAGATCCGCTCGACCATGGCCGGTTGGGCGTCCAACTCCGAGGCCAGATGCAGCACTCGATGGGCGTCGAGAGTCTGACCCGTGAGGGAGTCTTCCAAGTCGTAGTCCAGCCCTGCCCGGGCAGCGACGGTGGTCACTTGGCGCATCATTGACATCGCCTGCTCGCGCCCACCCCCGTAGCGCTGTGCGAGGTAGTCAACGGCGGGTGTGGGTTGGTCTGGCGCGGACGGATCGAGCTGGAACGAACGGAACACGACCTGCGTGTCGTCGCGGTGCTCGAAGCCAGCGAGTGCGGCGTCGAGGTTGCGCTTGCCGATGTAACACCAAGGGCACACGACATCCGACCAGATCTCGATTCTCACCCCCCGATCAAACACCACGAAGCTTCTGGTGTGGTGGGTTTTGTCCGAATCGGCGCGACGCGTCCAACACCGCGGCCTGCTGGGGAGGATCGGACGCGAAACTGCCCGCTCACTCGACGCAGTTTCGGCGGTGGTGATGTTCCCCAGATACCCACAAAACGGATAATCTATGCCCGATGCGGAGGGTGCGCTGATGGTTTGGAGACGCTACGTGGCGGTGGGGGACTCCTTCACCGAAGGGATCGGGGATCCACGCCCGGATGGCCGGGAGCGCGGCTGGGCTGACCGGGTCGCGGAGACGCTAGCGGACGCCGATCCGCAGTTCCGATACGCCAACCTGGCGATCCGGGGAAGGCGACTGGCCCAAATCGTCGACGAGCAGGTTCCACGGGCTACTGCTCTGCAACCCGATCTGGTGAGTTTCGCCGGTGGGGTGAACGACGCCCTGCGCCGGCATTGGGACCTGGCTTCGATGGCGTCCGCTTTGGAGTCGGGGATTGCCGGTCTGCGGGCGTGCGCCGCCGAGGTGGTCATCGTCACCTATGGCCGGCCTTCGAATCGGTCGCGGCTCATGAGTCCGGTCGAAGGTCGCCTGGCTGAATACCGCGAGGTGACCTATGACGTCGCCGACCGTTACGGCTGCTGGGTCGTGGACTTCTGGGACGCCTCGGTCTTCGACGACCCGCGGTTCTGGTCAGCCGATCGACTGCACCTCAACGAGGTCGGCCACCAGCGGGTCGCGTTGGCGGTGCTTGACGGGCTGGGGATGCAAGCCCGGCCGTGGAACGCGCCCTTGCCGCCGGTGCGGCCGTTGTCCCCGGCGGTCAAGATCCGCCGGGACGTGGTCTGGGCGGGCAAACATCTGGCGCCGTGGATCGGTCGCAGGATGACCGGGCGCAGTTCAGGTGACGGCGTCACGCCCAAGCGTCCGGACTTGTCGCCGGTTCAGTAATTGAGTCCGTACAGCAAGGCCGCTGCCACGGCGCCGAGGATGGGGCCAACAATCGGCACCCACGCATAGCCCCAGTCGATCTTCTCCTTGCCATGCAGCGGTAGTAGGGCGTAGGCGATCCGGGGTCCGAGATCGCGTGCCGGATTGATGGCGTAGCCCGTCGCGCCGCCGAGTCCCGCGCCGATGGCGATCACCGCGAACGCGACACCGGCGTACCCGAGGCCGATGTTTCCCAAGTTCGGGGCCTCCCCCTCCACCGAGGGCTGCCATGGTGCTTGTTGGATGATCCAGTACACCAGCACGAACGTGGCGACCGCTTCGCTGACCGTGTTCCACCCGAGGGAACGCACTCCGGGTTTGGTGTAGAAGATGCTGCCTGTGGTGTGTACCTCGTCGTGGTCGTCGAACTGCTTCTTGTACACGATGTAGACCAGCAAGCCGCCGACCAGGGCCCCGGCGAACTCCCCGAGGAAATAATAGGGCGTAGCCGACCATGCGACGTTGCCGGTCATCGCCAGGGCCACGGTGACCGCCGGATTCAGATGTGCGCCCGATTCCCACGCCACGCTGGCACCCACGAAGACCGCCATACCCCAGCCGAACGCGGTGAGCATCCAGTTCCCGGCGCCGAAGCCCAGGCTCTTGTTCAGCGAACCCAGCGCCCCGATGCCGCACCCGATCAGGACCAGGATCGCGGTACCGATGAACTCGTTGGCAGTGATGGACTGCAATGAAGACACCATGGGGGTTTTTGTACCAGCCGTCGGCCCCCGATGGCGCGATCAGTTGATCAGATTGATGGCCCGGCTGACGGTCACCAGGATGGTGAGCAACGACACGGTGGACTGGATCGTGAACAGCATCTTCGCACGGTGACTCAGGGGCATGGTGTCGGTGGGGGAGAAGGCGATGATGTTGGTGTACGCGGTGAACAGGTAGTCGGGCAGCGTCGGCGACCACTTCATTCCCGCCGCCTGCTGGGGGAACTGGAAGTCCCAGTCGCTGACCTCACCGGCGGCCCGGACCGTCGGTCCACCTCCGTCGGTCCACCAGTAGACGATGCCGAAACTCAGCACGTTGATGGCCAGCACACCAAAGCCGGCGAAGAGCAGAATCGCTCCGTCCTCTTCTGCGCCATTGAGCATGTCGATCAGCAGCAGGCTGGCATTGAGGACACTGGCCATCACCAGGAAGCCCAAGTAGACGCTCACACTTCGCCGGATGACGGTGTTGTCCATCCCGGAGGCCTGAAGGATCACGATGGCTGCCGGAGCGCCGATCACCTCGATAGCCGGAATCAGCCACTTGGCGCCGAGTGTGACCTCGTCGGGCAGAAGCATCTGGATCGTGGCGATGGCCAGCACGACCAGCGCCACCTGGTAGGCGGTGGAGCGGGAGATCGGGCTGTCGGACACGGGCGTCAACGTACCGGGTGCTGAGGCTGCATTGCCTGACTGCGACGCAACGGGTTCCATGTCCTCGAATCGTCATGGTTCCGCGACGCCTTGAGGGGGCGGCCAGGTGCTGCGACGGTTGGCCGCCCCCGAAACGCGCGACGATGATCACGAGGTTGGAGGTTGTCCACGAGGGTGGAGGTCCCGCTTGTGAAGAGTCGGCCTCCCACACGACGCCGGACGTACACTGGCACCGTGCTGGCCGCTGATACGCCGCCCATGCCGTGTGAATTGCCGCTCGGTGCGGTTCACCGGGTCGATCCCGGACGTCACCAGCAGGTGATCATTGCGATGGGTCGCAGCAAGCGGTCCAGTTACACCCGGGTGTCGCGCTGGCAGTTCGATGGAGCCTGCTGGGTCAAGGTCGGCAGCACCCCCGCGCGCAACGGAGCGCGAGGGTGGCACCGGCGTCCGTGGGACTACAGCTACCTGTCGCCGATAGGTACCTTCGGGCTCACCGACGCCGGTGGTCATCTGCCCAAGCCCCGCGGCACGGGCTTGCCCTACGACCACGACCGCTCAGGCTTCACCGGCCCGCCGGGCCGGGCATGGGTGTTCGACTATGTGGTCGCGATCAACTTCAACCGGGTGCCGGGTCGCAGTCCGTTGAACCTGTACCGGCCCAACCCCAAGATCAATGACGGCGGGATCTGGTTGCATGTCTCTGGCCCGGCTGCCACCCGGGGATGCATCTCGATCAGCCGCCGCCAGATGCGTAAGACGCTGCGGTGGCTCGACCCCGCCGACCGGCCGGTGATGGTGATGGGACCGCGTTCAGTGCTCAGTCGGTGAAGCGCAATGGCCGCGCCTCAGGCCGGGAGCGTCTCCACCTGTTGTGGAACCCCCTGCGGATCGCCGTGGGCAACAGCCATTCCTGCGGTGATCGAGGCCGATGCATACACCACGATCGTCTCCAGATAGAGCACGAACAGCATCGCTATTGGGGCGGCGAACGCGCCGTACTGGGGCTTGCCGACCGACCATCCGATGATGAAACTCAGCAGATACTTCAGCACCTCGATCCCGAGCGCACCGATGATCGTTCCGGCCAGACGTGGTCCGCGAGCCGGCCTGATACCGCCGAGGTGGCCGAGCATCAGCCACACCACCAGTGCGTTGAGGGCGATCGACAGCAGCCCGGTCAGCACGACCAGGAGGATGCGTGTGAACTCCCCCTCCAGGTTGAGGAAGTCCAGGACCGGTTCGGCGAACACGCTCAGGGCCACGTTCGGGATGAATGAGATCGCGATCAGCGGAGCGAGCACCAGCAACCATCCAAGCAGGCGAACCTTGCCCAGCACGAAATTGCGCGGATCTTTGGGGGCGCCGTAGATGAGGTGGATGGACTTACTGGCAGCGGTGATCGCGCCGCTGCCCGAGTAGAGCAGAACAAGAAGACCCACGATCGAGGTGGTCTGCCCGATCTCCATGAGTGTCTCGGGGGACAGACCCTGATCCCCGATCAGGCCTGGAAAGGCGTTGCTGACGGCCTGCGTGAGGGCATCAGCCAGGCGCTCACCACCGATCACAGCCGTGAGCCCGAAGGCGAAGGCCAACAGGGCGAAGACGGACAGGAAGATGTAGTAGGCGGTACCCGCGGCGAGTAGCGCGGCATTGGCATAGCCGAATCGCAGGAAGGCCCGGTAGCCGCCGCCCGCGTGGGCGCTCTTCTGGTCGACCTTCTCCAGCGTGGCCTCGATGAGTTTCGGGGGCGGATCGAGGCGTTCGCCCGGGATCGGGGGCGGTATGGCGGCCATGGTCGGTGCATCAGTCATGGGGGCTCGCTTCCTGGTGATGGCACCCTAGCGATCAGCCGGTCTGGCTCGCCCGATACGGCACACTACGACCATGTCCAGACCAGCGGCGAAAGTGCTCATCGTGGTGTTGGAAGTGCTGCAAGCCCTGTCGCTGCCGGCGTGGCTGTTCGGCGCTGTCTTCGCGGTCTCCGCGTTGGGCGAGAGCACGGCCAACGCCGGTACCTACGTGGCCGTTGGCCTGTTGTGGTCTTATCCCGTATGGCTCATTGGGCTCGGGATGGGTTCCTGGGTGCTCCTTCGCCGTGGCCAGACTGGGGCCGCCCTTGCACTCGCCGCGTTGGCCAGTGTGCCTCTGGTCCTGTTCACCGTGGTCACGATCGCTTCCCTGTAAGGCCGAACCAGCATCGGCGTCGTACCGTGGGGCATGCGCACTTCCGTGATCGCAGTGGTGGCCGCCGTTGTTCTGGCCGGCTGCACCGCACATGAGGGCGCCCACGATCCGGGGCCATCGATGGCCGAGAGTCACTCGCAGATGCAGTCACCGGCCGTTGCGCAGACCGTCGCCTTGAAGCCGGGCTCCGACGAGCGAATTGTGACTGTTGGTGTCCCCGTGGACTTCGAACCCGTTGCTCCCGATGGTGCCACCGACGAGTACCGCTGCTTCGTGGTCGACCCGGATCTGGACAAAGACGCCATGATCACCGGGACGGAGTTCCTACCGGGCAACCCGGCCATCGTGCACCACTCCATCCTGTACGCGGCTTACCCGGAGCAGGTAGCGGCGGCAGAGCAGCTTGATGCTGAGGATCCCGGTCCGGGGTACGAGTGCTTCGGCGGATCGCGCCTGCCTGCCCGCGGCGGGATGCTGGCGGGACTCGATCAGGCCGATTGGATCACGGCGTGGGCGCCCGGGGGAGGCGTCAACGAGATGCCAAAAGGCCATGGGATGGCGTTGCCCGCCGGAGGTCGAGTCGTGATCCAAATGCACTACAACTTGCGATCCGAGCAAGGCACCGACTCCACGCAGGTGCGGTTGCGCATCGCGGAGGGCAAACGCAAACCACTCACGACCATGCTTCTGCCGGCTCCTGTGGAGTTGCCCTGCGCGCCAGGGGAGACGGGTCGGTTGTGTCAGCGCCCCGATGCCGTGGACGACGTAATCAGCCGCTTCGGGATCGGCTCCGGCGCGACGATCGCCGGGCTGCAGCTGCTGTGTGGCGGCGACCCGGACGCCCCACGCGCCGCGACGGTGCAGACATGTGACCGGGTGGTGCCCGCGCAGCGCAAGGTCTTCGCTGTCGCCGGACACATGCACCTCCTGGGCCGTGAGATCTCGGTGACCCTGAACCCGGGGCGCGACGACGAACAGGTGCTGCTGGACATCGACAACTGGGACTTCGATCAGCAGGGGGCGGTACCGCTGGACGCACCTGCTGTGGTCGAGGCTGGCGACGTGCTGCGGGTCCGGTGCCGACACGACCCCGGGCTGCGCGCGCAACTGCCGGCGCTGCAGGGAACCCCTGCCCGGTATGTGGTCTGGGGTGAGGGCACGACCGACGAGATGTGTCTGGCGATCCTGATCACGGGGTGATCTTCGCCGCTCGGCAATACGATCGGCCCATGGTGTTGCACACGTACGGCGATGATGCATTGGGCACGCACGACACGGTGGGGCTTCGTCAGCAGCTCGAGGCCGGACAGGTCAGCCCCGATGAGTTGCGACAGGCAGCGCTGCGCAGGCTGGAGCAGGCCGCGCCGCTCAATGCGGTGGTGACCCTGACGCCGGGCGCGACCGGATCGCCTGGGCCCTTCGCGGGGATCCCGTCGTTCATCAAGGACAACGAGGACATCCTGGGGTTCCCCACGACGTTCGGCTCCCGGGCGCTGCCCGACCAGCCGGCGGTGGCTGACTCCCGATTGGTGCAACACTGGCGCGCCCTCGGCTTCGACATCCTGGGCAAGTCGGCTCTGCCTGAATTTGGGCTGACGGCAACGACTGAGCCGGTCTCGCACGGCCCCACACGTAACCCGTGGCACCTCGACCATTCCACCGGCGGATCGTCCGGCGGGTCGGCGGCGCTTGTCGCCGCGGGCGTCGTACCTATCAGTCACGCCAATGACGGGGGCGGCTCGATCAGGATCCCCGCGGCCTGCTGCGGTCTGGTCGGGCTCAAGCCCTCACGCGGTCGCCTGCCGGACGCGGAGGCCATGGAGAAGATGCCAGTCAACATCGTTACCCAGGGTGTCGTCACCCGCAGTGTGCGAGACACCCTCGCCTTCTACCAGGAGATGGCCGTACTGCACCCGAACACGGCCTTGGCGCCCATCGGACCGACTCGGCCGATTGAGGGACTGCGGATCGCCATGGTCACCTCGGGACTGGCGGGGCTACCGGTCGACCCCCAGGTCCGGGAGGCCGTCGAGAAGGCGGGGGCGTTGTGCTCCGAACTCGGGCACCACGTCGAGCCTGTCGACAACCCGTTCCCGTATCAGATCGCCCATGACTTCCTGCGCTACTGGGGCATGTTGGCGTTCTCACTTCGTCGGTTCGGCTCGACGGTTTTCGGCCCGGGCTACGACCCAGGACAACTTGAGGAGTTCAGCGTCCATCTGAGCAGCTTCTTCGCCTCAATTGCTCCCGCTGTGCCTGGGTCGATCCGTCGGTTGCGGCGTTTCGCCACCGACTACGACGACGCCCTGTCCGGGTTCGACCTGATCCTTTCCCCGGTGTTGGCAACCCCGCCGGTGCCCATCGGCTACCTCGGCCCGGAGGTGGATCCGCGCGTCCACCTGATCAGGTTGCTGCGGTATGCGTCCTTCACCGCCCTGCAAAACGTGTCGGGGGCGCCTGGGATCTCGTTGCCGCTGGCGAGTACTCCCGAAGGCCTGCCGATCGGTATCCACTTCGGCGCCCGGTTCGGGCAAGAGCAAACGCTGCTGGATCTGGCCGCACAACTCGAGCTGGCCCAACCCTGGCAACGCCCCGACCAATAGGTCACACAGGGCGTAGATTTGCGATGGGCGCGCAGCGCCGGGGACGACGAGCAGGGAGTGGCTATGGCAACGGTCTCGATGAGTGTGCAGGACGCACTGTGGCTGACCATGGATCGGCCGAACAACCTGATGGTCGTCGATGGATCCTTGGTTCTACGATCCACCCCGACCATCGACGAGGTGCGGGAGATCTTCGCGGGCGCGGTTGAACGATTCCCCGTCCTGGGTCGTAAGGCGGTCAAGTCGGGCCTCGGCTGGGCCTGGCAGGACGACCCCGACTTCGACTTGGACCGGCACGTGCACGTCGTCGAGCTGGAGGAGGGCATGGGGGTCGACGACCTGCAGCGGTTCATGGCTGATCAGCGCTCCATGCCCTTGCCCAAGGACCGTCCTCTGTGGACGGGCTTCCTTCTGAGCCCCCTGATGCTCGCCGACGGGACCGAGGGCTCGGCAGTGATGACCAGGTTCCACCACTCCATCGCCGATGGCGTCCGCTTGACCCAGGTCCTGTTGGGTATGTGTGAATCGCAGGACGCTGACGTCGCAGCCCGAGTGGCACGTACCGGCGTGCAGGCCACGGAGTCCACCAGTGCACCCGAAGAGGTGGGCCGGGTAGCCGCCCACGCGGCCGGTGAGATGGCGCATGTGGTCGAATCCGGCGTCGAGGACATCGCTCACGGCACTGCAGAGGCGCTGCGTAATCCGCTGTCCGCATTGATCCATCTGCCGGGACGAGCACTGGACGTGGCCAAGGCGGGAGTGCATCAAGTGGACCAGGGGCTGACGCTGGTGCGGCACCCGGATCGTTTGCTCGACGCTTTGGAGGTTCTCGGCGCCGAGCAGCATCGCAGCCTCAACGACCTATCTTCGGTGACCAAGATCGCCCTGGCCAGCAGCGACGAAACGCTCTGGAGCGGCAAGCCGGGCACGCGCAAAGCTCTCGCGTGGTCTCAGGCGGTCCCCATCGAGGATGTGAAGGCCATCGGCAAGGCCGCGGGTGCCACACTCAACGACGTCCTGCTGAGCGCCATCTCCGGCGGGCTCCAGCGGTTCCTGGCCGAGAACGGCGAGTCACTGGACGAGGTCTCGTGGATGGTGCCGGTCAACCTCAAGCCCTTCGAGGACAACCTGCCACCGGACCTGGGCAATTACTTCGCTCTCGTCTTCTTGCCCATGCCACTCGACGAGGCGGACCCGCGTGCCCGCCTGGAGCAGATGCACCACCGCATGCAGCGGATCAAGAACTCCGATGAGGCGGTCCTCACCTTCGGTCTGCAGCGTATGGTGTCGATGTCCCCGAGCCAGATCGCGTTCTTCCTGACGAACTTCTTCGCGAACAAGGCCGTGGGTGTGCTCACCAATGTCCCCGGCCCTACGGGCCTGCTGCGATTCGCAGGTGCTGATGTCGATCAGGTGGTGGGTTTTGCGCCCTGCTCCGGCAATCAGCCGATGACCGCGACCATCTTCAGCTACAACGGATCGGTCACCATCGGATTCGCCACCGACGCCGGACTGCTACCAGATCCGGATGTGCTGGTCGCGTATGTGATGGAGGAACTCGCGGCCATGAGCGCGGCGGTCGTGTAGCGCGCCGTCAATCGTCACCGGGGTCGAGCAGCCCAAGGGCATCGAGTTCCAGCATGCCCGTGTCGTCACCGGTCATGGGAAGCAGCATGGCTTCATCGGGCTTCTTGGCCAAGATGCTGCGCACATAGTCGTCCACGGCCTCGGTGAGGCCGACGTCCTCGCCCGACTGCTCCGAGAGGTACCAGCGGTGTTCGAGCACTTCATGGAACACCTCGGCGTCCTCGAGTTTGTCCCGCAGGTCAGCCGGAACCGCACTGACCACGGGTTCGTAGACCTCCTCCAGCCACGTGTGGGCGGCCAGAACGTCCTCGCGGGCGGTCGACTCCGAACCGCGGGGTCGAGCCAACGAGCCCTCGGGGGTTTCGGTGGCGCGCGTGGCCGCCGTGAACTGATCGAGGTCGTTGAGAAGGCGCCGGGCCTGGTTCTCGCCCACGTCCAGACCCACCAGCCGCATGAGGCGCCTGGAGTGGTAGCCGGGGTCGACGACCTTCGGCTGCAGCCGCACCACCCCGTCGGGCCGGCGCCGGAGATCCAACTCGGCGACGTCGAAGCCAAGGCGGTTGAGCCGTTCCACCCTCCGGGCGATGCGCCATCTCTGTGTGCCGTCGACATGCTCGGCTGCGGTGAGTTCGGACCACAGTCTGGTGTACCGGCGCGGGATCTCGTCGGCGATAGCGATCGGGTCGAACTCCTCGGACATGCGCCCGCCAGCCTGTAGGTCCATGAGGCCACCTGCGATATTCAGATGGGCCACCTCGACATCGTTGATGCGCTGGCCGTCCGAGAGCCGGTCGTGCAACTCCCCGGTCTCTGCATCGACCAGGTACGCCGCGAACGCCCCGGCATCCCGGCGGAACAGCACATTCGACAGCGAGCAGTCGTTCCAGGCGAAACCCACCAGGTGAAGTCGTGCGAGCAGCAGGACCAGCGCGTCCAGCAGGCGATCGACGGTGTCCGGGCGCAGGTGACGGGCGTACACCGACCGGTAGGGCAGGGACCAGGTCAAGTGCTCTGTGATCAGCACGCCCGGCAGCGGCTCCCCGGCCGGATCGCGGCGGCCCGTCACCACCCCTACACCGTGCACCGCAGGTACCTCAAGTTCCTCTAGATCGCGCAGCAGCCTGAACTCGCGCTTGGCGAAGTCCTCTGAGATCTCCTTGAGCGCCATGATCGTCGCGTCGACTTCGACGAAGCGCACGACATGGCGGGAGATTCCCCTGGGCAGCGGCACGATCAACTCCGCCGGCCAGTCCACCAGCGGCCTCTCCCACGGCAGATCCAGCATGTCGCCGGTGATGCCCGCCTCCAGGCGGATCTTCAGCTCATCGACCGACACGCTCCGTATTGTGCACCGGCGGCACACCTGACGGCGACTGCAGCAATTGCACACAAAATCGGGTCTGACAGACTGGTGCGATGATGATTCCTGCTGCCGCGGCCAGTGGCGGTGAACCCTCGTTGTTCGTCCCTGGCTGGCTTTGGGCCGTGACCGTCGGAATCGTGGTGCTGCTCATCACTTTCGAGTTCATCCAGGCCACCCGTAATCCCCACGAGGTACAGATTCGCGAGGCGGCGATCCAGTCGGTCATCTACGTCGCGATCGCCATCGCGTACGGCGTCTTCTTCGGGTGGTGGAGCGCCGATCAGACGCCCCCCGAGGGCGGCTCCTACGGGTTGGAGTACTTCGCCGGCTGGCTCATCGAGAAGAGCCTCTCGGTGGACAATCTCTTCGTGTTTGTGATCATCATGAGCGCCTTCGCAGTCCCCAAGATCTACCAGCAGAAGGTCCTGATGGCTGGAATCGCCGGAGCCTTGGTCCTGCGGACGATCTTCATCTTCGTGGGCGCGGCGGCACTTGAGGCGTTCTCAGCCACCTACCTGGTCTTCGGGGCGTTCCTGATCTACACCGCGATCGGCCTGGCGCGTCACCGCGACGAGGATCCTGAGTTCAACGAGGGCAAGGTCGTCAAGCTGGCCAAGCGGATCCTGCCGTTCTCCGACGAGTACGACGGACCACACCTGCACACACGCATCAACGGCAAGTTCTACGGAACCCATTTGCTCATGGTGATGATCGCGATCTTCGCCACGGACATCATCTTCGCGCTCGACTCGATCCCCGCGGTCTACGGCGTGACCAACGAGCCCTTCATCGTGTTCGCAGCTAATGCGTTTGCGCTTCTGGGACTCCGCGCTTTGTACTTCCTGGTCGCCGGTCTGCTCGACCGACTGGTCTACTTGTCGTTGGGCCTGGCAGTCATCCTGGCGTTCATCGGGATCAAACTCATCCTGGTGTTCTTCGACATCCACATCGACATCTGGGTGTCGTTGGGCTTCATCATCGGCATCCTGGTCATCACCACTGTGGCGTCACTGATCAAGGTTCGTAAGGACCCCTCAGCGGTGGCACACGCAGGCACCATCCCAGGCTTCGATTCTTCCAAGGAGAAGAAGTCCGACAAGTGAGTCTCACAGCAGCCGTATGAGGGCAGCGGTCGCGGCGCCTACGACTACGACCACCAAGAACGGGGCTCGCAGCGTCAGCGCCACGGCTGCGGCCGCTACTGCTGCCAGACGCGCGTCCACCACGACGGACATTCCGTCGCCGACGGTCACCACCGCGAGCAGCGCGGACAGAAGCGCCACGGGGAACATCGCCACCAATGCGGCGACGACGGGCTTATCGAGATACCGCTCCGGAACGACAAATCCGAGCGCCTTCAGCAGGTAACAGGCGGCACTGCCGAGCAAGACGGCTGCCCACATCATCGGGCCCCTTTGAGGAATAGGAATGGCACGAGGGCGGCGCAGAGCACCGGCAGCCCCGGCGACAACACGGGGGTCAGCGCGATCCCCAGAACGGCGGCCACCAGCGCCACCCCAAGCAGTCGACGACCGGTGATCTGCGGCCACAGCAGCGCCAGGAACGCGGCCGGCACTGCGGCATCCAGACCCCACCGGGTTGGGTCGCCGATGCTGCTGGCGCCCAGGGCGCCCAGGATTGTGCCGGTGTTCCACAGGACGAACACACTCAAGCCGGTTGACCAGAACGCCAGCGCCGGACGGGGGACCGGGCGATCGTAGTGGGCCAAGGCCATCGCAGTGGACTCGTCGAGGGTCATCTGAGCGGCCGCCACCGACGTGATCGGCGAGGGCTGAAGAATCTGGCGCATCCGCAGGCCGTAGAACAGGTTTCGTAGTCCCAGCAGAGCGCTGCTGGCAACAGCCGCTGCGACGGATCCGCCGCCAGCCAGCACGGAGATCAGTGCGAACTGGGAGGCTCCGGTGAACATCAACGCACTCAACGCCACGGTCTGCCACACATCCAGCCCGGATGTCACGGAGAGCGCCCCGAAGGACACGCCGTACGCGCCCGTGGTCAGCCCGATGGTCAGTGCCTCAACTATGACCCCACGCGCGGTGTCGTCAGGGGACTCCCGATCCTGCCCTGACGATTCTGTGGGCTGCATGGGGGCAGTATCGCAGCGCCTCGGTACCGTGGAACGCGTGATGGGTGCCCTGGCCGCCGGTGCGGCGGCCATTGTCGGATTCTCGGTGCCGGCTGCTCCCGCGGTACCCGAATCCACCGTTCAGAACTTCGCCGCCACGCCCCGGCAGAGTCCCGTCGACGCCGACTACTATCTCGCCGACGCCTCCGGTCACTGGGCGGCACCGAGGTGCGTGGGCGACGGCCGGAGCGGTCCTCGGGTCCAACCAGTCTTCGTCCACCGCAAGGGCAGCAGCAACCGGTACCAGCAGTTCCGCACTGTTCTGCAGAGGTCGCTGTCGCTGACCACGGGAATCTTCGAGCGGTCCTCAGGCGCCCGCCGAACGGTGAGATGGGTGCACGACACGTCGTGCCGGCCGGTGATCTGGCAGGTCGGGGTTCCCGCCGCGGTGAGCCACAACCTGGTTGATCTGCGGGCTTACCTAAAGGACACACAGCCCAGGTTCCGCGACCCCGACCGCGTTTACAGTCTTTGGGTCGATGCCACGACCAGCCCGGAATGGTCCGGGCTCGGCGATGACCGCTGGTCGGCCACGTGGAGTTCGTCGTGGGGTTTCGTCTGGGTCGATGCCCACGAACTTGTCCACGCGCTCGGAGCCTTGCGCCCGGATGCGCCGCACGCGACGGGCAAAGGCCACTGCTACGACGCGTACGACGTGATGTGCTACCGGGATTCGGGACCTGCGTGGCGCAACGTGATCGCCTGTCCGGCGCCGTCGGCCCAGTACCGTCTCGACTGCGGAGATGACGACTACTTCGCTCTCAAGCCGCGCAAGGGGTCCTGGTTGGCCAAGAACCCAGGGGCCAATGTGGCGCGTTCGCGGTTCCTTGCACGGGTCGCGTCCCGGGTGCTGCCCACGGAACCGCCACCCGCCACCGGCGTGGTGCGCGATGCCGACAGCGTTGACTGGCAGGTGCAACCAGGGGTGCGCTACGACGTGGGCGTCACCGACGGGGATGGCAGCGTCGCCTGGCTGACGCAAGACAATGTGACCGGGAGCGTGTCCACCTGGGAGGTGCCGACCACCAGTCGCGTGTTCGTGCGGGCGGTCAATGATGCCGGGTACTCCCAGCGGATTAGGGCGCGCACGAGTGTCGTGTCCGCCACGACGTCCGGGTGATCTACCGTTGGACGGGTGAAGAGGCTGGTACTTGGTGTTCTGGGTGCGATGCTGGGCCTGCTGGGGCTGGGATTGATGGGCGCTGGCGCCTTGGTGCTCTCCCTGTTCGGTACTGATGGTCAGGCGCAGATACCGATAGGCGAGGCGCCTGCGAACACGGGCCGGGCCATCGTTCTGACCGACTTCCAGATCAGCACATCAACGGCGCTTCCGTTTGACGAGTCCTGGTTCGACCTGCAGGTCGAAGTTTCAGGTGACCAGTCGATGTTCGTCGGTGTGGCGGCCAAGCCCGATTCCCTGGAGTATCTGCGGGGGGTCCCTTACCTGCTGATCACGGGCATCGACAGTTCTTCGGACGCGCTGGATTCCACGGAGATTCCAGGAGACAGTGTGGCGGCACCTCCGGCGCAGCAGGACTTCTGGACCGATCAGGGGGAAGGCCGCGATGTGGCGGTCCAGTGGCCCGTCACCGATTCGAACACCACCCTGGTGGTGATGAACGCCGACGGCAGCCCGTCCGTTTCTGCCGATATGAGCGCCCGCGTCACGGTCGGATGGGCCAGCCCCGCGGCAATCGGGACCCTCATCGCCGGGCTCGTGGTGATCGGCGTGGCCATATTTGTTCTGGTCGTGGCATTCCGGTCGCAGGATCCGCGGCCGGTGGGTTCCGTGAACAACAGGGCCTAGGCTAGCGGGCGTGGAGGTTCAGCAGACCGAGGTCCAGACCGATCGGGTTCTCACCGTTCCGAACCTGCTTTCAGGCCTGCGGCTGCTGGGAGTTCCGCTGTTCCTGTGGCTGATCCTCGTGCCCGAGGCCGACGGCTGGGCCGTGGTTCTGCTCATGGTGTCCGGTTTCACCGACTGGCTCGATGGCTACTTGGCCCGCAAGTGGAACCAGATCTCCCGTGTCGGGCAGCTGCTCGATCCGGTGGCAGACCGGCTCTACATCCTGGCCACCCTGGTGGGGCTTCTGCTGCGCGGCATCGTTCCTCTCTGGTTCGTCGTGCTGCTCGTTTCGCGCGACCTGCTGCTGGCTGTGGTTCTGGCAATCCTGAAGCGCCGGGGAGTCACGGGTCTGCCTGTGCATTTCCTGGGTAAGGCGGCCACCTTCTGTCTGCTCTACGCGTTCCCGCTGTTGCTGCTCGGCGACGGGTCTACCTGGTTCGCCGACGTCGCCAATGTGGTGGGCTGGGCCTTCGCGGTCTGGGGGACGGCCCTCTACTGGTGGGCAGGGGTCCTGTACATCGGCCAGGCCCGGCAGATCCTGGCATCATCCTCGTGAGCCGGCCCCTCGGCGACAACCTGCTCGACCGGCTGATCGCCGAAGCGCAGGCCGACGACTACGCGCTGGCGCTTGAGCAGCCCGGCCCCACCTCGACCAGGCAGGGACGCCGCGTCGCGGGAGTGGTCCTCTTCGCGGTCATCGGTCTGCTCCTGGCGGTCTCCTTCGTGCAGACCCAGACCGTGCAACCCGCTGCCGCGCAACGACGTGAAGCGCTCGTGAGCCGGATCGAGGCGGCCACGATTGCGGCTCAAGAGGCGGGCGCAACCGCGACGTCCCTGCGCTTGACGGTCTCGGAGTTGCAGATCCTGGCCACGCGCGGTCTTGGCGAACAGTTCGGTGACGAGTTGCGGGCTCTCGAGGTGGCATCCGGCTTTGTGGGTCTCGAGGGTCCCGGAGCGGTCCTGGTCATGCAGGACGGCACCGCACCGCTACCCAAGGGTGTGAGTGCCGACGAGGCCAGGGTTCTGGACATCGACATGCAGGCCGGCGTCAACGGTCTGTGGGAGGCCGGCGCCCAGGCTATTGCCATAAACGACATCCGGCTCACCTCGCTCACCGCGATCCGCACGGCCGGGGAGGCCATTCTGGTCGACTTCCGGCCGTTGGAACCCCCCTACAGGGTGGTCGCCATCGGGCCGAAGGATCTGGCTAAACGCTTTGCACGGACCCAGGCCAGCGACGATCTGGACCAACTGCGCCGGGACTACGGCATACAGTCTGAGGTGGCCGCCGCTGACGTGGTAGCGGTTCCGGCGTCGACGGCGAATCTTCCGACAAAGGCCGAAGTGGTGAAGGGTGGTGGCCGGTGATCGCGTTGATCGGGCTGATCGTGGGCATCGTGCTGGGTGTGGTGCTGTCCCCTGACGTGCCGACGTGGATGGACGCGTATTTGCCGGTTGCGGTGATCGCCGGCCTGGATGCGGTGTCGGGTGCTCTGCGGTCGATGCTCGACGGCAACTTCTCGGACAAGGTCTTCGTGGTGTCGTTCCTCGGGAACGTGGCCGTCGCCAGCGTGCTGGTGTGGCTCGGCGACCAGCTCGGCGTGGGTGCGCAGATGTCCACCGGGGTGGTGGTGGTCCTGGCGATGCGGATCTTCGCCAACGCCGCGGCCATTCGTCGAAAGGTGTTCAAAGCATGAGACGCCGGCAGTGGGGCGTGGCCGTGGTGGCCGTGCTGATCGGCATGGGAACCGTGGCTGTGGTGCGCGGACAGGACACCAATGAGTTTCTGGCCGCTGCCCGCGAGCCCGATCTGGTTCGGTTGCTCGACGATCTGCAGGCGCGTCAGACCCGCTTGGATGGGGAGATCCTGCGCTTGCAGGCGGCCGAACAGCGGCTGCGCAACGGAACCAGTGCCGAAGCCCTGCAGGAGACGCAGGAGCGAGCCAACGACCTGCGCGTTCTCGCCGGCACGACCGGTGTGCGCGGCCCGGGGATCAAGATGCGTGTCGATGGAGAGGACTCCTTCTTCGCGTCTGACCTGCTCAACACCGTGCAGGAACTGCGCGATGCCGGTGCAGAGGCGATCGAGGTCAATGGCAACCGGGTTGTGGTGAACACGTGGTTCGCCGACGCTGCAACGGGGATCTCCGTCAGTGGTGCCATCATCCGGGCGCCCTTCGAACTGCAGGCGATCGGGGGACCGAGCACCATGTCGACCGCCATGCGCATCCCCGGGGGCATCGTCGACACCGTGAATTCCCAGGACGGTTCGGTGGTCATTACGGAGTTGGAAGATATCGAGATTCTCAGCACTGTGAACCTGCCTGAGCCCGACCCCGAGGTCAGTGTGACCGACTAGGCTTGGGGTTATGAGCGCACCAGATGATCGGCGGTTCACCCGCGAGCACGAGTGGATCCTGTCGTTGGAGAACGGAAATCTGCGAGTGGGCATCACGGACTTCGCGCAGGATGCCCTCGGCGACGTCGTGTTCGTCTCGCTGCCGGAGGTCGGGGCGTCCCTGCGGGCCGGTGACGCCTGTGGCGAAGTGGAGTCGACCAAGAGCGTCAGCGAGATCTATGCCCCGGTGGACGGAACGATCGTGGCGCGCAACGACGCGGTGGAGACGGCGCCGGAGACGATCAATGCCGATCCCTACGAGAGTGGTTGGCTCTACGTGCTTGAGCCCGCTGACGCCGAGGCCGTGGAGTCTTTGCTCAGTGCCCAGGACTACGAGGCGCTCATCGAGGGCAAGTAAGAGGACGCTTTGCGAAATCGGGGCAGAACTGACCCTCTAGTAGAGGTATAGTTCACAGCCCGGCCCTATGTGAGGAGTTGCGTGAACAGTCAGTGCGTGCGGTGCGGACGTCCCCTCGAACCCGAGGACCGGTTTTGCTCAGCGTGTGGGACCCCACGCCCCGTGGACGACACGGACGCCACTGGCGTGGTCATCCCCGAGCTGCAGGACACCGGACCCATCCCTGTCGTGGAGGGACTCTCGGGGCTCACGAAGGGCATGAGTGTCATCGTCGTGCAGCGGGGCCCGGCGATCGGACAACGTTTCGAGTTGGCCGGACAGCGCCTGAGCGTCGGCAGAGCGGCTGAGTGCGACATCATGCTCGATGACGTGACCGTCAGTCGCCACCACGCAGAATTTGTGGCCGAAGGTGACGGCTGGCTGCTGGTGGACATGGGTTCTCTCAATGGGACATACGTGAACCGCTCCTCTGTGGAACGCCATCGGCTGAACTCCGGGGACCTCATCCAGATCGGCAAGTTCCGTCTGCAGTACCTGCACGCCGATGAGGACTACCCCGCCTGATGAGCAGGCAGTTGTACGGCATTGGCGAGACGGTCTCGTCGCTAAGGGCGGATTTCCCCGATGTCAGCGTCAGCAAGATCAGGTTCCTGGAGGCGGAAGGTCTCGTTGAGCCGTTGCGCACCCCATCGGGCTATCGCAAGTTCACCCCTGCGCATGTCGAACGCATCCGGTACGTGCTCACGATGCAACGCGATCACTACCTCCCACTGCGGGTGATCGCAGAGCACCTCGATGCGCTGGACCGGGGACTGACCCCTCCCGAACTCGTCGATTCCACCCCGTCGGCGGCGGCCACACCGATTGCCGAGCCCGATCTGAGCAGCCGTGACACGGGCGTTCGGCTGCTGGCCGAAGAACTGTGCCGTGAATCGGGGCTGACCCGTGAGGAACTGGCCGACGCGATCACGGTCGGAGTCCTTCCGGGAGCCGATGTGTACTCGCTGGACGACTTGGAAACGGCCAAAGGCCTGGCGGCGCTGGTCGGATGCGGCGTTCCGGTGCGCAACACCCGCCCCATGGTCTTGGCAGTGAACCGTGAGATCGACCTGTACAGCACCGCGTTGGGCAAAGCCCGCCGCGGGGAGACAGATGAGCAGTACCAGGCGCGCGCGAGCAGTCTGGCCGCAGCCATCATCCGGGTGCATGTCGCGCTGCTGCGATCAGGGTTGTGATCTGCGACAGTCGCGTGGCGGTGGCCCGTAGCCGGGTTGGGCGTAGAGTGAACTCGTGCGTGCGGTCGAGGTCGTCGGAGTGCGGGTTGAGATGCCGTCCAACCAACCCATCGTGCTTCTGCGCGACACGCAGTCGGAGCGGTTCCTGCCGATATGGATCGGGGCCGTAGAAGCGACAGCCATCGCCTTCGCCCAGCAGGGGGTCCAGCCCGAGCGGCCGTTGACCCACGATCTCTTGCGCGACGTGCTGGAATCGCTGGGCCGGACGGTCGTGCGGGTCGACATCACTGATTTGCGCGACGGCATCTTCTTCGCCGAACTGGTATTCGACAACGGCGTGACCGTGTCCGCCCGGCCCTCCGACGCGATAGCGCTGGCGCTGCGCACGGCATCGCCGCTGTTTGCTGCGGAGTCGGTGCTGGACCAGGCGGGGATCGAGATGCCGGCTGAAGAGGAGGAAGAGGAGGCAGAGGTGGAGGCCTTCCGGGAATTCCTCGATCAGGTCACTCCGGAGGACTTCGAAGGGGAGTCCGGTTCGTGAGGACCGGCTTGCCGACTCGTGACGCCGAGGCAAATGAATGAACCTCTACTTGAGGTTGAGGTATTGGTGGACGCGAAGTGGGCGTGTCGGTCGCGTCGTCCGGGCCGATCGCCCTACGTTGTGAGATGTCTAGTCCCGCTGGGGCCATCAGGACAGCCGAGGAGTAGTAGATGAACGAGGCAACCGCCGACTCAGCAGTCGTGGCCGGGGTCGAGCAGCAGGAGTTGTTCGCCGACGACCGTCAGGTCCCCGACGATGCCGGCTACCGGGCCCCGGTGGTGGCCAAACTTGTGGGGATCACCTACCGCCAGCTCGACTACTGGGCGCGCACGGGTCTGGTCGAGCCGAGTCTGCGCACTGCGAAGGGTTCGGGGTCGCAGCGCCTCTACAACTTCCGCGACATCGTCACCCTGAAGATCGTCAAGCGGCTCCTCGAAACCGGTGTGACGCTTCAGCAGATCCGCACCGCGCTCGACCACCTTCGGGCCAGCGGGGTGACGGACCTGTCGCAGATCACGCTCATGAGTGATGGCGCCAGTGTCTACGAGTGCCGCAGCGCCGAGGATGTGATCGACCTCGTGCACGGCGGTCAAGGTGTTTTCGGCATCGCGGTGGGTGCGGTGTGGCGCGAGGTACAAGCGGATCTGGCCTCACTGCCCGCAGAGCGGGCCGATGGAAGCGCTAGCGTTGGTGAGGATGAGTTGTCGCGCAGGCGCGCCCGCAAGATTGGATAGCCACCACGTTCACCGACCGGCACATAGGTCCTGACAGGACCGACCAGCAGCGGATGCTGTCTGCTCTGGGATTCCATGATCTCGACGATCTGATTTCTGCGGTGGTTCCAGCTGACCTGCGTACCGCAGCCCCCCTGGACCTGCCCGCGCCGCAGACCGAACCTGAGGCGCTCGCCGCCTTGCGGTCGTTGGCCGATCACAATCGCCCTCGTCGATCGATGATCGGGCTGGGCTATCACAACACCATCACGCCTTCTGTGATCACGCGTAACGTGCTGCAGAACCCCGCCTGGTACACCGCGTACACCCCCTATCAGCCGGAGATCTCGCAGGGCCGTTTGGAAGGCCTGCTCACGTTCCAGACGCTGGTCTCGGACCTCACCGGACTGCCGGTGGCCAATGCCTCGTTGCTCGATGAACCAACCGCTGCCGCCGAAGCCATGGCCTTGGCACACCGGGCTGGGAAGGGTGACGTGTTCGTCGTGGACCGTGACATCCATCCCACGACCCGTGCCGTTCTGGCCACTCGCGCCGAACCGGTGGGCATCCGGCTGGAGGTCCTTGATGCCTTCACCGACGAACTGCCAGAGGGGTGCTTCGGTGTTCTGGCCGGGTACCCGACCGGCACCGGCGCGATCCGGGACCTCACGGCGGTGGGGGAGCGCGCCCATGCCTGTGGAGCCCAGTTGGTGGTGACCGCCGACATCCTCGCGCTGGTGCTTCTGCGGCCACCGGCAGCGATGGGTGCGGACATCGTCGTGGGCTCGGCGCAGCGTTTTGGAGTTCCCATGGGCTTCGGGGGTCCGCACGCCGCCTTCCTCGCGGTGCGCACCGGGCTGGAACGGCAGATCCCCGGACGGATGGTCGGGGTCAGCGTGGATGCTGTGGGCGCACCGGCGCTGAGGCTGGCGCTGCAGACCCGCGAACAGCACATCCGTCGGGATCGGGCCACCTCCAACATCTGCACGTCGCAGGTGCTGCTGGCGCTGGTGGCCGCGTTCTACGCGCAGTACCACGGAGCCGAGGGCCTGCGGAGCATCGCGCAGACGGTGCACGCCAAGGCGGCGTCTCTGGCGGCAGGACTGCGCGCCGGTGGGCACACGCTGATGCATGACCAGTTCTTCGACACTGTGGTGGTCTTGCATCCTGATGCGGAGGCCGTGGTCGCAGCCGCTGCGCAGCGTGGGATCGACCTTCGGACCCTCGACGGGGCAGTTGGGATCACCTGCGACGAGGTGACCAGCGAGGAAGACATCGAGATCGTCGCGGACTGCTTCGGTTGTGAGCCGCTCGCCGGTGGCTCACAGCTCGCCGAGCACCTCCTGCGAACCGAGCCGCTGCTTGCCTACCCGCCGTTCAGCGGCTACCACAACGAAACCGCGATGATGCGCTACCTGAGGCGTCTGTCGGACATGGACCTCGCGCTGGACCGGACGATGATCCCGTTGGGCTCGTGCACGATGAAGCTGAACGCCGCCACGGAGATGGAGGCCATGACCTGGCCGGAGTTCGCGCACCTTCACCCTTTCGCGCCTCTGGATGAGTCGCAGGGCACCCGCGCTCTCATCGCCGACGTGGAGAATTGGCTGGCACACGCCACCGGATACGACCGGGTCAGTCTGCAACCCAACGCGGGATCCCAAGGAGAGTTCGCCGGCTTGTTGGCCATCAGGGGGTATCACCGGTCCCGCGGTGAGCAGGACCGGGTGGTGTGTCTCGTGCCCAGCAGCGCGCATGGAACCAATGCCGCAAGTGCGGTCATGGCCGGACTCAAAGTCGTCGTAGTGCGCTGCACCGATGACGGTGATGTGGACATCGACGATGTGCGCGCCAAGATCGCCGAGCATGGCGATCGTCTGGCCGCGATCATGCTCACGTACCCGTCCACCCACGGCGTCTTCGAGACCGGGTTGCGTGAGATCTGCGATCTGGTGCATGCCGCAGGTGGTCAGGTGTACGTCGACGGCGCGAACATGAACGCCCTGCTGGGCCTGGTCCGCTTGCCCGAGGCGGGAGCCGACGTCTCACACCTCAACCTGCACAAGACGTTCTGCATCCCACACGGCGGTGGTGGTCCCGGGGTGGGCCCGGTGGCGGTAAAGGAGCACCTTGCCGACTTCCTCCCCGGTCACCCGTTGGTGCCCGAAGCCGGACCCGCCGGTAGTCCACCGGTGTCCGGGGCTCCGTGGGGGAGTGCGGGTGTGCTGATGATCCCGTGGATGTACCTGCGATTGATGGGAGCCGAAGGCCTCACCCAGGCCACGAAAGTCGCGATCCTGTCTGCCAACTACATCGCGCGTCGACTCAGCCCGCACTTCCCGTTGCTCTACTCCGGTGAGGGCGGCTTGGTCGCCCATGAGTGCCTGCTCGACTTGCGCGAGATCACCCGGAGCACTGGTGTCACGGTCGACGACGTCGCCAAACGCCTCATCGACTTCGGATTCCACGCCCCCACGATGTCCTTCCCGGTGGCAGGGACGCTGATGGTCGAACCCACCGAGAGCGAGGACTTGCGCGAGGTGGACCGCTTCTGCGATGCGATGATCGCGATCGGTGAGGAGATCCAGCAGATTGCCGCCGGGGACATCGAGGTCGCTGACAGCGCACTGCGGAATGCACCGCACACCGCCATGAGTCTTGTGGGGGACTGGGACCGTGCCTACACCCGGGCGCAGGCGGTCTACCCGACGGGACCCACGACGGCCAAGTACTGGCCGGCCACCGGCCGGATCGACAACGCGTACGGCGATCGAAACCTGAACTGCACCTGCGCGCCTGTGAGTGACTACGCCTGACGCGTAGGCCCGCCGATCCATGTTCAGCGCCGAGGTCTTGGACATCGGCAGTTCCCTGATCTTCGCGGTGGTTCTCGCGGGAATCTGCCGTAATAGGGGCTGGTCATCGGCCATCCCCTTGCTGATAGCCGGCATCGCGTTCGGCCTTGCCCCATTCGGGCCGCAGGGGGTGTCCGACCCGGAGCTGTTCCTCGTGCTCATCCTGGCGCCGCTGGTGTTCGGAGAAGGTCTGACCAGTTCCATCGTGGATCTGCGACGGGTCAGCAAACCGGTGATGGCACTTGCCGTGGGCCTCGTAGTGTTCGGCGCGGTGCTGGTCGGTGTCGTCACGACCTGGCTGATCCCTGGTATCTGGACCTCTATGGCGTTCGCGCTTGGGGCGATTCTTGGGCCCACTGACGCGGTCGCGGTCTCAGCGACGGCGCGCAAAGCTGGACTTCCCCGCCGGCTGGTGAACATCCTTGAGGGCGAAAGTCTGGTCAACGATGGCACCGCACTCACCTTGTTGCGAGTGGCCTCCGTCGCGGCCGCCGCGGGCAGCGTAACCGCGCTGGAAGGCGCGAAGATCCTTGTCACGTCGGTGCTCGGCGGTGTACTGGTCGGTGGAGTCGCGGGCTGGATCCTGATGCAGCTGGTCAGGCGGGGGCGCGACGCCACGGTGACCAACGCGGTGATTCTCGTGGCACCGCTGCCGATCTACGTACTGGCCGAAGTCGTCGAGGGTTCAGGCATTCTGGCCGTCGTGCTGGCGGCGCTGGTCGTCGCACACGGCAGTTCCAACGAAGTGGAGTACACCGGCCGGCTGCAGGCCACCGGCCTTTGGCGGACCATAACCTTCGTGCTGCAGTCCGTGGCGTTCTTTCTGGTGGGCCTGGAGATCCCATTGGTCATCGATCGGCTGCCGGCAGACGAGTTGCGGCAACTGGCGCTGGCCGTGCCTGTCGTGTTCCTCACGCTGGTCGTTGCCAGGTTCGTGTTCGTATACCTGATGGCGGTGCTGAGCCGGGGGGATCTGCGCCGACCGGAGTGGCTGATTGCCGCGTGGGCTGGGACCAGGGGACCGATCTCGGCGTTGGCCGCCTTCACCCTCCCGGTCACCACCACCGCCGGAGCGCCCATCCCGGGCCGCGGTCTGGTCATCAGCACCACTTTCGGGGTCGTCTTGTTGTCCCTGCTGCTGGCCCCGACAGTGGCCTGGCTGGCCGGGCGGACGAGCCTGGACAAAGACGATGACTCGGCGACCAGGCGCCGCGTGCGGGTAGCACTGGCCCGGGCGGCCCTGGATCGCCTCGATGAGATCGAGGACGAGTCCGAGCGGTCGGGCGAACCCCTGGCAGCCAGTGTGGTCTCACGCTTGCGGGAGATGGCTCAGGTTCGCCTGGACCGATCGCTGGCCATCGAGCAGGGCGACACCCGTCGCCACGAGCATCTGGTGAGCGCGAAGGTGCTCAGCGTGCAGATGATGCGCGCCGAACAGGAGGAACTGTTCCGCCTGCGCGACTCCGAGGGTCTGGCCGACGAGATCTTGCGGGAGATGCAGCAGGAGATCGATGCGCGGATCAGGGCCCTGGGCTAGGGCGCGGCCAGAAGCCTAGGTCCGGCCTTCCTCCTCCTGGGCCTGAGCCAACAGATCCAGCTGTTCGCTGGCTTGGTCCATCCAGGTTGCGTGCAAGACCGGAATCCCTCGCGCCTGCAGGTGCTCCACGACGCGCAGGTCGTCGTCGACCACCGCCACGAGCGTGGCCCGCTGGGCAATCTGCGCGATCACGTCGGCCTTGTAGTAGCGGGCGGGTCGGCGGTCGCGGTTCGGGCGCATGTGCAGATCGGCGTCGGGAAAGCCGTTCTCGAGCAGCCAGGTGCGCGTGTCGCGCCGGCAGCGGTTCGGGCGGCCTGTGACGTAGACGATCGACGACCCTGCGGCCAGGGCCTCGGCGACGGCCTGCCGTCCGGGTTCGAGGACCGGATCGGAGACGGCCGCGGCGAAGAAGTTATGCCAGTCCTTCGGTCGCTGGGACAGAAAGTGCAATCGATGGCGCACGTCGGCCAGGACCCCATCGATATCGAATACAGTCACCGTCACCCCCCGACGGTAACGGCTCAATCGCGCGGGTGGGATGCTCGTGGCCATGGATTTCGAGGCCGTCAAGGCGAGCATGCCGTCGCTGGTTCCGATGGTGGGGACCCTGTCGATCAAGTTCCTGGAACTGGATGAGAGGACCGCGGTTCTGCAACTGCCTGATCAGGCGGCCTTCCACAACCACATCGGAGGCCCGCACGCCGGTGCGATGTTCACCCTGGGGGAGTCCGCATCCGGTGCGCTGGTTCTGGGTAACTTCGCCGAGCACCTCGCCCGGGTCACCCCCCTGGCGGTCGAGGCGGCCATCCAGTACAAGAAGATCGCGATGGGTCCGGTGACCGCCACCGCGGTGATGAGCAGAACAGCCGCAGAGGTTCTCGCCGAACTCGACAGCGGCGATCGCCCACAGTTCCAGGTCGACATCACCATCGCGGATCAGGACGGCACAGTGACCGGCGAGATGTTCGTGGTCTGGACCCTCAAGCCCAATCGGTGAGCGGGCTCTGACTCACTAGACTGGGGCAGAATCCGAGGAAGGGTGTCTCCAGTGTCGCTTGACATTTCCGTGGCCGGTGAGCCGCGGTCGGTCCCGGAGGGAACCGGCGCCGGCGATCTGTTCGAGGGTGACCGGCAGGTGGTCGTCGCCCGGGTCAACGGACAGTTGAAAGACCTCGACTACACACTGCAAGCCGGCGATGAGGTGGAACCGGTCTCGGTGGAGGATCCTGAAGGACTGGCGGTGCTACGCCACTCCACTGCTCACGTGATGGCGCAGGCAGTCCAAGACCTGTTCCCGGACGCCCGGCTGGGGATCGGCCCCCCGGTCAAGGACGGCTTCTACTACGACTTCAGCGTTCCGGTCGCGTTCCACCCCGACGACCTGGTCCGGATCGAGAAGCGGATGGTCGAGATCCTCAAGAGCGGCCAGAGTTTCCACCGGCGGGTGGTCACCGACGCCGAGGCGCACAGGGAACTCGCCGCGGAGCCGTTCAAGATCGAGCTGATCGGCAAGAAGGGCGGAAACAGCGACGAGATCATGGAGACCGGCGGTTCCGAACTGACCGTCTACGACAACGTCACCCGTAAAGGTGAGGTCTGCTGGTCTGATCTGTGCCGGGGACCGCACGTGCCCAACACCCGCTACATCCCGCCGAATGCCATCAAGCTCATGCGCACCGCGGCGGTCTACTGGCTGTCCGACGAGCGCAATCCGCAGTTGCAGCGCATCTACGGGACCGCCTGGCCGTCCAAGGAGGGGCTCAAGGGCTATTTGACGTTCCTGGAGGAGGCTGCCCGCCGCGATCACCGCAAACTCGGCACCGAGCTTGACCTGTTCTCCTTCCCCGAGGAGATCGGTTCGGGGCTGGCTGTGTTCCACCCCAAGGGCGGCATCGTCCGCACGGTGATGGAGGACTACTCCCGTAAGCGGCACATCGACGCCGGCTACCAGTTCGTCAACACCCCGCATGTGACCAAGGCTGCTTTGTTCGAGAAGTCCGGGCACCTCGATTGGTACGCCGAGGGCATGTACCCGCCGATGGACATGGACAACGCGCAGTACTACCTCAAGCCCATGAACTGCCCCATGCACAACTTGATCTTCAGTGCCCGGGGGCGCTCATACCGGGAGTTGCCGCTGCGGCTGTTCGAATTCGGCACTGTCTACCGCTATGAGAAGTCCGGCGTCGTGCAAGGACTGACCCGGGCGCGCGGCTTCACCCAGGACGACGCCCACATCTATTGCACCCGCGAGCAGATGGCTGACGAACTCGACAGCCTGCTCACGTTCGTGCTCGATCTGCTCAAGGACTACGGGCTCACCGACTTCTACCTGGAGCTGTCCACTCGGGATCCGGAGAAGAGCATCGGCACCGAGCAGGAATGGGAGCAGGCCACCCAGACGCTGTTCGAGGCGGCCAGCCGGCAGAACCTCGAACTGGTGATGGACGAGGGCGGGGCGGCCTTCTACGGGCCGAAGATCTCCGTGCAGGCCAAGGATGCCATCGGACGCACCTGGCAGATGTCGACGATCCAGGTCGACTTCCAGCTGCCGCAGCGCTTCGATCTGGAGTACCAGGGTCCGGACGGCACCCGCGAGCGACCGATCATGATCCACCGGGCGCTGTTCGGTTCGATCGAACGGTTCTTCGCGGTCTTGCTGGAGCACTACGCGGGTGCATTTCCTCCCTGGCTGGCCCCGGTCACGGTGCTCGGAATCCCGGTCGCCGACCAGCATGTGGCCTACCTGGAGGACGCAGTGGCGCGACTGCGGGCGGCAGGCGTACGCGCCGAGGTCGACACCAGCGCGGATCGTATGCCCAAGAAGATCCGCAACGCGCAGAAGCAGAAGGTGCCGTTCATGTGGATCGCCGGCGACGACGACATCGCGGCGGGGGCAGTGAGTTTCCGGTACCGGGATGGAACGCAACGTAACGGGATTCCCCTGGACGAAGCGGTGGCAGAAGTGGTCGCGGCAGTCGAGCAGAGGCAGCAGGTCTGATGGCCGGGGCCTCGGCCTGGGATCGCCTGTGGACCCCGCATCGGATCGCCTACATCAAGGGCGAGAACCGTCCGGATCACACCGAGGCCGGCGATGACTGTCCGTTCTGCCGGGTGCCAGGCCTCG